>JBEKAD010000205.1:0-8197 GCA_050018435.1 Terriglobia bacterium | reverse complement strand
GCTCCGGAGATCGTCACGAAAGTGCCGATGTTGCCGGTTGTTGGCGTGATGCCCGTGATACTGGGGGGCGGCACTGTGAAATTCACCCCGTTGCTGGCCACCCCGCCAACCGTGACCACTACGTCCCCGCTGGCCGCTGCGGCAGGGACCGGCACGACAATGCTCGTGTCATTCCAACTCGTGGGGGACGCCATGGTTCCATTAAAGGTTACGGTACTCGCGCCCTGGGTTGGCCCAAAGTTCGTGCCCGTGATGGTCACGGGTGTGCCTGCACTGCCGGCCGTCGGCGTGATGTTCGTGATACTCACTATAGCTGTGAAGTTTACCCCGTTGCTGGCCACGCCGTTCACTGTGACTACCACGTTCCCGCTGGTTGCTGCGGCCGGGATTTGATTTTATCTTCGCTTGGCGGGACAATAGACAAACAGGAGTTTCAATCCTGAAAGTGAGGCGTTCGCTATGGGCTACAAAGAATTTCGTTGCTTGGTCTGCAACCAACCCGAGGACCGCTGCACGTGCATTAAGTATTGCGCTCTGTGCCATACGGACTACGGGGTTCGCCTCACCGAGGACGGCCAGTTCTACTGCGCAGACTGCCGGGAGGCGTGCGATTACAAGACCCAGGACGAGGCTTGAGTGTGTGAGGGAAGTAAGTCTTCAGTTGTCAGTTCTCAGTTGTCAGCACCCTCTCCTTTGGTGCAGAGAGAGTATTGAGTACAGCACCAAAACTAAGAATTCTTCCCTCTCCCCTTTGGGGGAGAGGGGGGACCGCAAGGCGGTGGGTGAGGGGGTCAGTACCAGGATGAGCGCCCTGGGTCAAGTTCATATCATGCGCCACGGTCTTGACCCCCTCACCCGGCCCGCCCCGGCTGGAGAAAGCGCCGGTTGCGGCCCACCCTCTCCCCCAAGGGGGCGAGGGGAGTAAGTCTTCTCTTGATGCGTTCCACCCGTGGCCGGTTCGTGACCATGACCTATCTGGTGCTGGAGACGCAATGGGGGGAACTCTGCTATGCTACCGGTGGTCACCTCCCCACGCTGCGCCGCAGCGGAGCAACCCATGATGGGGAAGATATTCTTGAGGAAATCGGCCGGATTTCTCCTGCGCCCCCGGAGGATGATTTGACGGTGCTGGCAGTTACCTGGACTCCTCAAGGCACGGGAGTTCGGCAATGATAAGAATTGTCATCGGCAGCGAGCCGCGGCTGCTGAATATCCTGCGCGGTGTGGTAGAATTTCGCTCTCAGGAAGCCGGATTATCCAAATCTGACGCTGAGTGTCTGGCCATGGCCATCGATGAGGCCGCCGCGAATGTCATCCAGCATACTTATGGCGGCCGCAACGACGCGCCATTGGCCCTGGAAGTCCGCCGGCTGCCGGACCGCCTGGAGTTCGTTCTGGAGGATTGGGGTCCCAAGGTCCGCGAGGATCTGATCCGCCCCCGGCCCCTGGAGGAGTTGAGGCCGGGCGGCCTGGGCACATTCTTTATCTACAGTTTTATGGACGAGTGCTCCTACGACCCGGATTGGAAAGAAGGTAATCGCCTGAAGTTAGTCAAGTTTCTGTCACGAAAGGGTGCCTGCGGCCATGATGGTTCAAGTGCGCAATCTGGATAAGATCGCGATTCTCGACTGCTCGGGCGACGTCGATCTGTATTCTTCGCCACGTTTACGCGCCGCCCTGCTGGCGGAGATCAAGGCGGACGGTCCCAGCGTCCTGGTGAATCTGTCCGCCGTGGCCTATGTCGATAGCTCCGGCATCGCCACGCTGGTCGAAGGCTTGCAACTTTCCCGGCAGACCAAGACCCGCTTTGGCCTTTTTGGACTGCGGCCCAATGCCCGCTCGGTATTGGAGCTGGCGCGGCTACACAAAGTTTTCACGATCTTTGCAAGCGAAGCGGAAGCCCTGGAAAAAATCGGTTCGGTGCAACCCTTCGGCGGGGTGTGAGAAAGGCAGTGGCTAGTGGTTAGTGGCTAGTGCCTGGCGAAACGGAACCCCTGCGGCTCGCGGACGCTCACCCGTCACCCGTCACTAACCACTAGCCACTAGACACTGGTTTTCTATGACCGGCGTTCTGGCTTTCCTTGGACGCAATACGCTAGGTTTTCTTCGCTACGTGAGCGGACTCTACGACCTGAGCGCCAAGGCCGCCTACTGGGCCTTCGTCGCGCCGTTCAAGGGCCGCCACGTGAAGTGGGGGAATGCCGTCCATCAGATGGTGGTGGCGGGCGTCGATTCCATCCCCATTGTCTCGCTGATCTCCCTTTTCATCGGCATCGTGATGGGCTTGCAGGGCGCTTACCAGCTTGCCAAGTTCGGGGCAACATACTTTGTCACCGCGCTGGTGGGCGTTTCCATGACGCGGGAGCTGGGGCCGCTCATGACCGCCATTATCATCGCCGGGCGATCGGGGTCGGCGTTTGCCGCCGAGCTTGGCACCATGAAGGTTTCGGAAGAAATCGACGCGCTCGAGGCCATGGGACTCGACAGCGTGCGTTACCTGGTGGTGCCCAAGTACCTCGCCATGCTGGTCATGATGCCTTGCCTCACCCTGATCTCTGACCTCGCGGGCATCCTGGGAGGCACCGCCTTTGAGATGACGCAGCTCGATAAGACCTTCTCGATGTGTCTCTGGGCGACGCGCGACGCGCTGGTGATGCGTGACATCACCACGGGCCTGATCAAGAGCCTGGTGTTCGGCCTGATCATCACCGAAATCGGATGCTATGAAGGCTTCTCCGTCCAGGGGGGCGCGGAGGGGGTCGGCAAGGCGACAACTTCTTCCGTGGTGATTTCGATTTTTCTGATTATCTTTGCGGACGTGATCTTTACCGCAATCTTTTACTACACGGGTTAAATATGGCGAATGATTTTGCGGGGCCGATGATTCGCGTGGTGGACCTGGTCACCCACTATGGTGAGCACCTCATCCTGAACCACGTCAATCTGGACTTCCCCACGGGCGAGACCATGGTGATTCTGGGGGGAAGCGGAACCGGCAAGAGCACGCTGTTGCGCCATATTATGCGCCTGGAGCGGCCCACCTCCGGCCGGATCTTCATCAAGAACCAGGACATCTGTTGCATGACGGAAGAGCGCTTCAACCAGATCCGCCGCAAAATCGGCATGTTGTTCCAAAGCGCCGCGCTCTTCAACTCCATGACCATTGAAGAAAACGTGGCCCTGCCGTTGCATGAGCTTACGCAACTGGAAGATTCCACCATTCGCATCATGACGCGCATCAAGCTGGACTTGGTGGGGCTGAGCGGATTCGAAAACTACATGCCCGCGCAATTGAGCGGTGGCATGAAAAAGCGCGCCGGCCTGGCGAGAGCGCTGGCGATGGACCCGGAGATTCTCCTTTTCGATGAGCCCTCGGCAGGACTCGACCCCATTACCGCGGCGGGAATCGATTCGCTGATCCTGAAATTGAAACTCGCCTTCCGGATGACCATCATCGTGGTGACGCACGAACTCGCCAGCGCGTTTATGATTGCTGACCGCATCACGGTGATGGACCGCGGCGAGGTGATCGCCACGGGAACCCCGGAAGAGATTCGCAACTGCCAGCAGCCACGCGTGCTGCAATTCCTGAACCGGATTCCCGAAGGCGACCAGGTGGACCAGCAGGAGTACCTGCGCGCGCTGACGCAGAATTAGGTTATAGGTGTCAGGTGTCAGGGAAAAGAAGGATTTAGGATTCAGGATTTGGGATTTAGGACTTGGGAACGAGGATTCAGGAGTCAGGGCCTGAATCCTAAATCCTAGATCCTAAATCCTGTTCGTCGACGAGGTGGGAGCTATGGCGCGTACCAACGAGGAGATTAAGGTCGGAGTGGTGGTGGTCGTGGCGGCGCTGCTGTTTCTGGTCGCGCTGGTCTTTGTGGGTGGGGTGAACCTGCTCCACAAGAAGAAAGCCGAGTACACCACCTACTTCAAATTCGCCGGCGGTCTCGAACCTGGCAGCCTCGTCCGCTTCGGCGGCTTCAAGGTGGGGACCATCAAGTCCACCTCCCTCGACCCGGGGGATAGCACCCGCATCCGGGTTATTTTACAGGTTGAGCCGGGTACGCCGATCCACACCAACTCCAAGGCGCGCATTTCGTCGCTCGGTTTTTTGGGGGAGAATTATCTGGAGATTTCCGCCGGCACTCGCGATGCGGCGCCGCTGCCTCCGGGGAGCGAGATCCCCACCGTAGAAATCGTCCAATTGCCGGACGTATTTAATAATGTGAATAATATCACCGTCAATGCCACAAAACTGGTCAACGACCTTGACGATCGCGTCCTCGCGCTGTCCGATAACGCCAACCAGTTGATCAAGAACCTGAACGACGTGGTGAGCCCGGAGAACAAGGAGCACTTCGGTTCCGTTCTGGCCAACGCCGACGGGATGATGAAGGAATCGCGGCCGCACATGGAGAAGACCCTTTCCAACCTTGACACCGCAAGCGGCAAGGTGTCGCCGGCCATTGACAACCTCAATGGCACGATCAGCAAGGCTGACAAGCTGACCGACCACCTGGACGCCGTAGTGGTGGAAAACCGCAAGGAAATTCACGACACCCTCCTGCGCCTGCAAACCTCCCTCGCCGACGCGGAGCGGATGATCAACGACCTGGACGATACCCTGGGCGCGAATCGGGGCAACCTGGACGAGACTCTGGAAAACATCCGCGCCACCAGTGAAAACCTCAAGGAATTCGCCGACACCCTCAAACAGCGTCCCTACAGCCTGATCCGAATCAAGGCGGAGAAGGATCACCTGCCGCCCACGGGAAAATAGGCTGGGCGGAGCGTTAGTACCACTACGTTAAGTTATAGTTGACCTCTCGCTTGAGAGGTGTTACGCTCCGGTTCATGACCACGAGCGAAATGGAGAAATGCCGAAAGCGTTTGGAACAATTCTTGGGCGACCTGCTGGAGCCGCTGGGGCGCCGGGAGCGGCGGCAATGGAGCTCGGTGTACGTGCGCGGCCTGCTGCTGGACGGAGAACGCAAATCCATCGAGCCGATGGCGGCGCGTCTGCCGGAGGGGAACGTGCAGGCTTTGCAGCAGTTGATCGGACAGAGCCCCTGGCCTTGGGCTCCGGTTTGGGAACGGCTGGCCCGACGCATGACGGCGGAGTTGGCGCCCGACCCGGTGTGGGTGATCGAGGACACGGGCTTCCCCAAACAAGGCCGCCACTCGGTGGGGGTCGAGCGCCAATATTCGGGTACGCTGGGCAAGACGGCGAATTGCCAAGTGGCGGTCAGCCTGCATCAGGTGGGCGGGGAAGAAAGCACGATCCTGGGCTGGCGACTGTACTTGCCGGAAAGCTGGATTGGCGATGCCGAGCGGAGAGCCGAAGCGGGTATCCCGGAGACGGTGGGGTTCCGCACCAAGTGGCAACTGGCGCTGGAATTGATCGACGACGCGGGGGCTTGGGGCCTGCGCGGTGGGGTGGTGTTGGCGGATGCCGCTTACGGGGAGGTGACGGAGTTTCGTGAGGGGCTGGAGGCTCGCGAGCGCCCTTATGTCGTGGGCATTCCTTCGTCCTTGGGGGTGTGGGCGAAGCCACCCCGCCTGCACCGGCGGAAAGCTCGGGGTCGAGGGCATGCGCCGAGTGTTTATGACTACGGCCAGCAGCGGCCCTCCTTGGTTCGCGAGGTGACGGAAAAAGCCCGAGGGTGGAAGCAAGTCCGCTGGCGAGAAGGCACGAAAGGCTGGCTGGAGGCGCGCTTCGACGCCTGCCGTGTGCAACCCTCGCACGGGTTTAATGAAGGCCAACCCCCCCATAAGGAGGTCTGGTTGCTGGTGGAGTGGCCGCGCACGGAGAAGGAGCCCACGAAATACTTCCTCTGCGACCTGCCGGCACACTACACCTTGCGGCGCTTGGTGCGGATCGCCAAAAGCCGGTGGCAGATCGAACAGGACGATCGGCAGCTCAAGGAGGAACTGGGGTTGGATCATTACGAAGGCCGCAGTTGGACGGGTTGGCATCATCATGTGACGCTGGTGATGTTGGCGCACGCCTTCCTCACCCTGGAGAAGCTGCGGAGTAAAAAGAACTTCTGCGTGGACCCTGCCACAGACCCGGCGTGAGATCCAACGCGGGTTGTTCACTTGGAGCGGATATTGCGCGTATTGTGGCAGTGAAATTCGGAGAAGTAATCGATCACCATAACTTAACGTAGTACTAAGCGCCCGGGCGGCACGCCCGCCCTCCGCGCTCTCTTCTGGAGCCTGATGGCAACGTCGCCGTCAATCGCGATCTCATCGTGCCGGTTTCGGAACTCGCTCACGACCTTGACGGTCCGGAACTTGCCAGGGTAATGGGTGGTGTCGTGCTTGTCCCAAGACTTCGCCGCCTCCTCATAGCTGGTGAATTCCCCGGGAATACGATCAACCTTCTTTTTTTTGCTCATGGAAGTAAGTGTAGCGCGGACCTGTTCTGTAGGTCCGAGGCTTTTTGTTGTCAATAGGGGACGGACCGCAGACCTTCAGAACAGGTCTGCCCTACGCCTTCCAATCCTCGCGGGCTCATCGGTTGCCAACGCATGTGGTCAATCGTCAGTCCGCACAGATGTCATGGGCCTCTGGCCCGCCAGTGTACATGAGAATGCTCCGGGTGATTCCCCTCCTTGATAAGGAGGGGGCCAGGGGGTGGTTGATCGGCTCGATTTGTGCCGTACGACACCACCCCCGAATCCCCTCCTCAGCCGAGGAGGGGAGCTATTTTCATGACAGGGTCTGCTTTTTTGGCGGCGCCCACGCCCGCGTACTCAGTCAGCCCATCCACGGTCCCGAAGATGTTGCGGTCATAAAGGAACAGGAGCCGCAATCTGGACGTGCGATTAATCTCTGCGCGATGCCGCGCGGAGGCAATAGTGAACCGCCTCGGCCGGCGCAAGAAAAGCCGCGGACCTACAGAACAGGTCCGCGCTACACTTGCTTAGCGCCAACCCCTCGGAGTTTTATTGGACAGTACTGTTATTAGATCAAAACCCGCGGGCACATTCCAAGGCGTTATGACACTCACGGGGCCTGACCTACGGAATGCGAAAATGGAGGGGGTCTCGGAGGCTCTGCAATTCGCGGTAATAGTAGAGGGGGGTGGGCCGTTTTCCCTTGATCTGGAGTTTCCTTAGAAACGCAATTTCATCCGGGGTGGCATTCCCGCTGAGAGAACGGTCGTGGAGGAATTTTCTGAAGCCAGGTTCCTGCTTGGGAGGCTGCTCGCGCTCCTTTTCCATAAATTCAAATCTCCTGGGCTGCCCCCGGACCATTCTCCGGTTCAAAGTGATCTCCATACCGAAGCTCGCCAGGTCGATGTCCCAGGCTTCGATCAGCGGGTCCAGGAAGGCTACACAATTCTCCACCGAGATGTTGAAGATATCGATATCCAGGAAATCCAGCACGATCACTCGCAATCGTTCGTAACTGCGCCCGGTGAGTCGCGCCACCGCGCGGAGCCTCTCTTCACTTTGCAGTTCTTCCCTGGCGATTCGCTTGGCCACGTCCAGGAGTTTCTGGGTAACCAGGCGTTCCAGCTCGCCGAAAGGCTGCTTCTCGAAAATCGCACGGACTTCCTTTTGCTTGCCGGGTACGCACTTGCGGAGGATCAGAGCTCGAACTTCCTTAAATAAGGGCGCAGGCGGGTCCCCGATTTTTTTCTTCAATTCTTCCTTACGCTGAAGGTCCGCCAACTTCACCAGCTCCGCTCGCGGCAGCTTCAGGAAATCCGCCATTTTTTCATAAATGCCGGTCCGCTCCGGCGCGGGGGGCGCCTTCCTGCCGGTCAGTAACTGGGAAATGTAGGACTCCGTAACTTGCGCGGCCGTTGCCAGATCCCGCTGTTCGATCTCCAGTTGTTCGAGGCGCTGCCGGATGACCAAAGCGACATTCACCGTGACCCTCCTGAAATTAACCAGGTAAAGTAAACTCTTGAGAAGATGACAGATTTAACTTGACAGGTCAAGTTAATTAACTTACTCTGGTTAAGGAGTTGAGAATTCCCGGCCTCGTCCTCCCGATCATATGAACTAATTCAGGTTATGCGAGGTCCGCGGCATCAGAAGACAACCGGGGCAAGTCTCCTGGTCGAGGGACGGCACCGATGGCCCCACGCTCGAATCGGGAATATCAGGATCCCCAGGAAGAAAAGAGGTGTCCGATGCCTATAAACATAATGAGGCGAGGTTTCATGCCGGTGTTGCTC
>JBEKAD010000204.1:0-8203 GCA_050018435.1 Terriglobia bacterium | reverse complement strand
GTGCCCAAAAGTCAAATCGGCCGAACTTTATCATTTTCATGACCGATGGCCAGCGGCCGGATGAGTTCAGCTACATGCTGGGGAACAATGCGGCGAGTTTGACGTGGGATCAATGCCCAGTGAACCCCATCCTTCGCACTCCCCACATGGACCGTGTGGCGCGAGAAGGACTCTGGTTCCGGAATGCCTTTGCGGTGAATGCACTCTGTGCTCCCGGCCGCGCCACAACGCTGACCGGCTTATATTCCCGCGCCAACGGCGTGATCGATAACAAAGACCGGCCGCTGAACCCCGGAGTGCCGATCATTTCCGACCTGCTGCATGAGGCGGGCTACGAAGTCGCTTTCTGCGGTAAGTCGCACATCCAAGGAGCGCTGCGCGATCATTACTGGGACTACTACTTCGGCTATAGGGGACAAGCGAAGTATTTCGGTTGCCCGATTGCCGAGGGCGTAAATGGAAAAATTATGCCCGATCGAGTCTACAAGGACTGGGTCGATGATGTGGTTACCAAGGCGGCCGCCGAATGGCTGGAAGGCGGCCGCGACAAACCGTTTTGTCTCTTTCTTTGGCTTTACTCTCCGCACGCCGAATGCATACGCCCTCGCCGTTATTTGGATCTTTACGACGGCGACTATATCCCCAAGCCCCATACTTTCGATGATGACTTAAAAGGCTACCCCGGCAAACCGAAGGCCTTCGTTGACGCGGACAACAAAATCGGAACCCTCGAGTGGTGTGCGACGCTCGAGAACCTGGTCAAAGGCCATTACGCGTTGACGGTGGGGGCCGACGACAACCTGGGGCGCGTGCTGGAAGTGCTCGAGCGAACGGGCAAGCTGGAGGATACGGCCGTCATGCACACCGCCGACCACGGTTACTTCCTGGGCGAATGGCGATTGATGGACAAGCGGTTGATGCATGAGCCTTCCATCCGCATTCCGCTTAACCTTCGCTATCCCAAACTGATCAAGCCGGGAACATTTATCGACGAAATGGTTTTGAACGTTGACATCGCCCCGACGGTGCTCGACATGGCCGGCATTGAAATCCCCTCGCACATGCAAGGCCGCAGTCTCCTGCCGCTGATCCAGGGGAAGGCGACGGATTGGAGAAAGGATTGGTTCTACTCCTATTATGAATATCCCGGCCCGACCATGGTGCCCAGGAACCACGGTCTCCGGACCGAGCGTTACAAGTTGATGGAGTACTACGACCAGGAGCCCAAAGAATACGAGCTTTACGATCTTCAGGAAGATCCCCACGAGCTTCGTAATTTGTACGGAGACCCGCACTACCGCGACATAACCGAGCGACTGCTCAAACGCCTGAACGAGCTTCGGGAGGAAACGGGCGAAGCCTAAGCGCCGCAATGATGCTGGGGAAGCGCTTGCGTCCCTCGACTTCGAGCGAGTAGGCATGGTGTCGCCGCGGCGGGAAGTCCGCCTACTTCCTTCGTGTAACCTCCACAAAAAAACACTTGACACCCCATCCCCCACAGATGTATTAGTCTAGTCCGAACATCAATACGCCTAGACTTTTATTCTAAAGGACTATACCACTTATGAAGCGACAGGCGGAAATCCAGAACTGGCGATTTCAGCCGATCGACAAGCAGGCAGCGGTGCCCGCTTATCTTCAAATCACCGCCGCCATCAAGGAAGTCCTTCGCACCAGAGCCCTGCCGCCGGGGTCACCCCTCCCGCCGGAGCGGGTTCTGTGCGACCAGTTCGGCGTCAGCCGCATGACCATGCGAGAGGCGAACGATCTACTGGAACGCGAGGGATACATCGAACGCCACGCCGGCCGCGGAACCTTTGTCGCGCTTCGCCGCATTCTCAAACGCCAACAGGAGATGCGGAGCTTCAGCGAGGAGATGTTGGCGCGTGGGGCGCAACCCTCCTCCACCCTGCTGTCGTTCCGCACCGTGCACCCCAGCTCGGCGTCCGGCGAGTTCTTCGGGTTGCCGCAATCCGAATGGGTCTATGAGATTCAGCGTGTGCGCCTGAGTGATGACGTCCCCATCGCGTTCGAGATGATCCAACTCCCTTGCTTTCTCTGCAAGGGTCTCGATCACTTCAACCTAACCGATCATTCCCTGTATCGAATTCTGGAGGAACATTACGGGTTGCAGCTCGGGTACTGCATCGAGGAAATTTCGGCATCACGGCCGAACCGGCTGCACAAAAGGCTCTTGCAACTGCCACCCTCGGCGGCGGTTCTGATTGTGAAAAGGAAAACCTATACGACCAATGATACGCCCGTTGAGTTCGGTCTCACGGCTTACCGCGGAGACTTGTACACAGCGAGTGTGCGCTCTCTACGAACGAAAAAGGATCAGGGGCTGGATATGAAGGGCGCCCCTGCAAAGCCGGAGTAGAAAGGATAAAAGGTCATGAGCACAAAGAAGAGAGGAGAAGGAATCATGAACGCAGGAAAATCTGCCAAAAGTCGCTGGGGCCGTCCGATCTTAGTCGCTGGAGTAGTCACATGGGCATTGTTTCTCGCGGCGGCTTCGCTTCAAGCTCAGTCCAGTTTGGGAACGATTTCAGGCCGCGTAACCGACGAATCCGGTGCTGTGGTGCCACGCGCCAAGGTGGAACTTAAGAGCGAGAGTACGAATGTGACAGCAGCTACCGAAAGCAATAGCGCCGGCATCTATGTCTTCCCCAACGTGCTCCCGGGTTCATACCTACTGAGGGTTACCGCCTCGGGTTTCAAAGCGTATGTTGCCGAGCATCTTGTGCTGTATGTCCATCAAGATGTTTCACAAGACGTCAAACTCACGGTCGGAGCTGTTACGACATCGGTTAAGGTGCAAGCCCAGCTTCCCTTGGTGCAGACGGTTTCCTCGTCGGTTGGAGGGCTGGTGGACACAAAACAGATTGCTATGATGCCGCTCGGTGACCGGACGAATATCTATGGGCTGCTGCAACTGGCGCCGGGAGTTCAGAGTTCAGGCAGCCAAGCCCGGTTTGGCGGAAATAGCTGGGCCAACGGCACCTTTGCTTCTACAGACGGTGTCGTCAGCATGGAAATGGAAAACTCAAGGCTTTCGGACGTGTCACCCTCCCTGGATTCAATAGCGGAGTTCAAGGTCATCGATAGTACGGGCTCGGCCGAAAGCGGCCCTGGTACCACGGCGATAATCATCGCCACGAAGGAAGGGACCAACCAGTTCCACGGCACGGCGTTTGAATACAACCAAGTAAGGGCACTGCAAGCGGCAAACTTCTTTGCGACCAGTGTCCCGAAGGCCCAGTTCATTCGTAATCAGTATGGTGGCTCTGTGGGCGGGCCGATTAAGCGGGATAAGGCCTTCTTCTTCGGAAGCTATGAGGGGTTCAAGTATCGTACTGCCTCGACGAACCAGGGAGCAATGCCAACAATCGCGCTCTTGAGTGGGGATTTCAGCGGCCTTTCGACAATTACTGACCCCCTGACCGGACAGCCCTTTCCGAACAATCAAATCCCGTCAACGCGGATCAGCTCTATTTCCAAGGCGTTTTTCCCATATTTTTCCACACCCAACAAACCTACCTCCGCCGCGGGCGGGCTGGGCGTGAACTACCGTGTGAACTTGGTGTCTGTTCACGATAACAACCGATTCCAGGGACGCGTAGACTATAATTTCAACACACAAAATATCATTTCAGGGCGGTACTATATCGTTCGGCAGAGCCCTTACTTCGTTGCTGGCAACACAGAGAAATTCGGGGGGGTAGGTGAGGGCGCAAGGGACGATAATCTGGCAATCAGTTACACACGCATCTTGTCTCCTGCGCTCGTGAACTTGGCGACCTTCGGTTGGACCTTCGAGTCGGCAGATCGGATACCACAGAATTTCCAACTGCAACCTAGCACGCTGGTGCCTGGAATTCCGCCTTCATTGCCTGGCTTGGGCGGGCTACCGATTGTTTCCATCACAGGCTTTACGGGGTTCACAGACAATGCAGGAAGCGGCGGTCCATTTTCGACTTACGAGTACGGAGACGTGTTGACTTGGATCAAGGGCACACACACCGTAAAGGCCGGTTTCTCCTGGCTGCGATGGCAATTCGTGAATTTCCAGAACCCGCCGCCTGGGCACGGATCGTTCGCGTTCACCAGCCGGTACACAGGTAATGCCTTTGCGGATTTCCTCCTGGGATATCTCTCCGGGTCCGCTCGGCCAGTTGCGGGCCTTCAGGGCTCACCCACCAATGATCGCTTTGGGATGTTCATACAGGACAGTTGGAAGGCAACGAAACGGTTAACGCTGAACGCAGGGCTGCGATACGATTTGGCGAGTCAATTTGAGAATACCGAAGGAAATATGGCCAACTACTATCCGGACCTGAACAAGCTTGTTATCCTTTAAAGGGCAGGATACCGGCTTGTTTCCCTCGCTTCCCATCGTTTCTGGGTCAAGTGTAGGCCTGAATGCTGGTAACTATATCGGGAATGACCTGACGCGATTCTCTCCGCGCCTTGGGTTTGCCTACACGCCGCTGGGATCAAATCGGCTGGTGGTGCGAGGAGGATACGGGGTTTATTACGACTACATGCCGTGGAAATTTGGCAGTTGGTGGACCGCTCTTCAACCGCCCTGGAGTGGTTCAGTATCCTATGAGCCTCAGGCCGGATCCACACCCACGCTTACCTTTGACAATGCCTTTCCCACCGGCGCAGGGAGCGTTCCGTCCGCTGTATCTGTCTATGCTGTGGCGCGTAATTACCATTACCCCATGTCCAATGAATGGAATTTCACCCTTGAGTCCCAGCTTACGAATGACACGGCGGTGCGTGCCACGTATTTCGGGGTTGAGACCGAACACGCCGGCGCCTTCTTCAACCTCAACGATCCTGTCCCTGCTGCTGGGCCTGTCCAACCTCGGCGACCATATCAGCCGTTTGGATCAATCACCTTGGTTGAAAACGGAGAAAGCAGGAACGAGCAGTCACTTCAATTGGCGTTGACTCGGCGGTTCTCCACTGGGCTTTCCTTCGACCTCGAGTATTCATGGACCAAGGCGCTCACTGGATCCCTATATGATCAGACTGCTCCCGTGGATAACCAGAACATACGCCTTGACCGTGGGAACGACCCCAACATCCGGCATCATGATCTGGTGGCCAATTACGTCTACAATCTTCCTTTCGGCAACGGTCAACGATACTTGTCGACCTTGCGTGGTCCGCTCGACGCCATTCTGGGTGGATGGGCCACGAGCGGAATCGTCACGCTGGGTAGCGGGCTTCCCTTCTCAGTGGGCTTCACTAGCTCCGTCGTAGGGTGGCCAAGCAGTCGGGCAGATAAGGTAGGAAATCCGAGTGTGCCCAACCCGTCGATCCTTCAGTGGTTCAATTCCGCCGCGTTCACGCTGCCGCAACAGTTTACCTTTGGGAATTCGGCGCCGTATTCCCTGTTCGGGCCGGGTATTAAGAACTGGGACATGTCTGTTTTCAAAACGTTCCGTATGACCGAACGGTTCAGGTTGGAATTCAGATCAGACTTCTTTAACACGCTGAATCACCCTAGCTTTAGTAACCCCTCTGCCAACATCAGCGTCCCGACGCAAGTGGGGCAGATTTTTGGCACCACGAGCAGTCCGCGGTCGATCCAGTTCGCGCTCCGCCTGACGTTCTGAGGGTACTTGCGGGGATTACTGATGCTAAATCGATCCTGAGGACGGATTTGAGCAGCAAGAGGCTTCTCCGGCGCCGCGCGCTTATCGCTGCCAGACGCCGAGAAGCCTCAAGCTGTGGATATGTGGAAATGACGGTCCCAGGTTTGCCGTTCATAGGAGTGATCAATGGAACCTACTGAGTCAAGATTTCCCCGGCGCGAGATCCTGAAAGCGTTAGGCGCCATTCCCATAGCGGCCTTCGTCCCGGTTCTTTCCGAAGCGCGGACCCGGCAGTCTCTATTATTCAACTGCACTGAGGATAACGACCTCTACCGTGTGGTAAGCTCGACCGGTGTTGCTTACTCACGTTACGACACGCCGCAAGAGGCCGTGGCCCGAGCTGCGCCGGACTCGGGTGTCCTCATCCTGGCGGAGGGATACCCTGAAAAAACCACCAAACTTGACGCCACGCTTTTTCAGAAGGCGGCGGGAAAAAAGTTGCGCTTGTACGTCGAATTCCCGTCGCTGGTGCCGCGATTGCAAGTGGGTGAGCCCCGCTCGATTGCCAAGGGGCGATATGGCAATCTTCTGGAGCGGGTCTTCGTCGCTTCTGATGCCTTCAGCCCATCTCTCGAGAAACTTGCAATCCTGGATTTTCACGATGGCCGCTATGTGCCGATTGCAGCCGCCAATGCTGATTTGGTGCTGGCGCGGGCAGCAGGTTTTGACAAGGCTGTCTACGGGCTTCCGACCGAAGGGGTCAACCCTATCCTCTTTAGAGTTCCGGAGGGAGATGTGTTGGTGGCGGCCACCAAGCTCAGCCAGTTCCTCACGGGACGCTATGAGCCAGTCAAGTCGTGGGGATTCGTCTGGAACTGGATCCTCCAGTGGCTAATTCCCAAGGCGCCGGTGCGGCTGGGGGAATTCGAAGCCGTAGTACGTCCGTCGTTTGGCCCTCGCCAACCTCTGCCCGAGAATGCTGCGCTCCATGCCTTCCAAAAGGGAGTGGAGTGGTACGACAAGGCAAAGCTGTTTGTAGATTCTTCGTGGGAGAAAGCGGCGGAAGAACGCGCGGATTTGGGGCACGCTTCACCTCCGCCGCCACCGAACTGGCCCGTCGGCGACGGCAGCGAGGGGCTACTGGAAGGATTTTCCAACACCATCGAGTACGATGGAAGCCAATTGCTAGGCTGGGACCGCCGCAATGACTGCATGGGGGAAACGTCCATGGCCATGGCGTTTTCTTCTGCCATCAGCGGGAAGCCGAGAGACCGCGAAATTGCCGCAAACCTGAATGACTTCATTTATTTCAACTCGGTGCTGGCGCAAGGCCCGCGAAACGACCCGACGAGTGCCTCCTATGGACTTGTGGGCTGGGCGCTGCCAAAATCACAGGGAGTCTATTACGGAGATGACAACGCGCGCAGCTTATTAGGAACCATCGCAACGGCGGCCCTCCTCAAGTCCGACCGCTGGGATGAGCTCGTGCTGCGTTGCCTGCTGGCCAACTTGCGGACCACGGGAAAGCTGGGTTTCCGGGGTGACAGGCTGGACGAAAAGCCGCTGCAACAACGTGGCTGGAGGTATTACTACAACGCCGAAACCGTCAATTATGCGCCTCACTACGAGGCCTATTTGTGGGCGTGTTTCCTTTGGGCATACGATAAGACCCGCGATACCAGGTTCTTGGACAGGACAAAGAATGCCATTCGAATGACCATGGCCGCTTACCCGGACCAATGGCGGTGGACGAACGGCATCCAGCAGGAACGAGCCCGCATGTTGTTACCTCTGGCTTGGCTGATCCGCATTGAAGATAATCTCGAGCATCGCCAATGGCTCAAACGAATGGCCGAGGAATTGCTTGCCTTCCAAGATGAATGTGGTGCCCTTCGCGAGGAGATAGGCTCGGGCGAAAGCCACTATGGTCCCCCCAAATCAAACGATCGCTATGGAACGAGCGAAGCATCTCTCATCCAACAGAACGGCGACCCGGCTTGCGATTTTCTCTACACTTCGAACTTTGCCTTCCACGGTTTGCGCGAGGCCGCTGCCGCCACCGGCGACCCGTTCTATTCACATGCGGAGGACAAGCTTGCGGATTTTCTGTGCCGAATCCAAGTCTGCTCATCGGCCCACCCTGAACTGGATGGCGCCTGGTTCCGTGCTTTCGATTTCAAGATCTGGGATTACTGGGCAAGCAATGCGGATTGGGGCTGGGGCGTTTGGTCCATTGAAACGGGCTGGACGCAAGCGTGGATCACCTCCGTGCTCGCCATGCGGCATCTGAAGACTTCATTATGGGATTTGACGGCGAACAGCAAGATTGGACGGTACATGGACAAGTTGCTGCCGGCCCTGATACCGGGGCCCGAGGGCGCCACACCAAGCTAGCCGGGCGGACAGAGATGACCTCACGGGAGCGAAGCCAAGCAGCCATGCGACGGCAAACGCCCGACCGGATTCCGGTGGTGCCCCTGATTGACACCTCGTATGCGGCGGCGTGTTACGGAGTACCCGTTTCCGAATGTTTCCTCAATCCTGAGCTCCACGCCCGCGCTTTGCTCAGTTGTCTGGAACGCCACCCGGATATC
>JBEKAD010000203.1:0-8205 GCA_050018435.1 Terriglobia bacterium | reverse complement strand
GCCCTCAACCTCCGCTGTTCCAGGGCGGAAAAATCGCGCTTTCCCGAAGATTTCGTTTTCATGCACGCAGCGTAACACAGGATATGGCATTTGTCACTCTATTTTGCAGAAATCAGTAGGTGGTTTGACGCAAAGACGCAACATGTGTGCGGGCGATACGCTGGGCCGCCAGGACTAAGTCCTCGAACGCGCGGGATCCGAACAGGGATTTGGTCCGCAGTCCTCTCTTGATTTTGACTGCCGCCTTCTTTAAGTCGTCCAAGATGGCCTCCAGCTCCATGACGGTGGGACGGTGCCTTACGCGAATCAGCGCATCCGTGAGCTGCTGGAGCACTCCGTCGGGCTGGTAATGATGGATATACGGATCTGTGCCGTTGAGGTCGCTGAGGGACTTCTGCAGCCTGTGTGGTTCGGCCTCGAATACGTACCAGCGATGCGAACGTTTACCTATCCTTTGCCATGCCACTGCCAGGCCAAGTTCGAAAGGCATGTTGAATCGAGGTGTCCGGGGCGGCTTCGGATCAAGGTTTACTCGTGAGAGATCATGAAATGAAATCTTGCACTGACGGATTAGCGAAAGAATACGAACTAGTCGCCGTTCGCTTTCCGGGATCTGCAAAACGGCTTGTGGGATTAGACCAAACCCTGAGAGTCCAGCAATGAACGCCAAGTACAGAGGTTCGAACCTTTTGTCGTACGGTATGTTTAGGAAAACCTTATCGGAAACATAGGAGGCTTTGTGCTTCATCCCGGTCTTGATGGTTTTCGGCATAGCGAAGAAGATCGCAAGAATACCTGTGGGAGCACTTACTGAGAATCTAGCCTAATGAGTGACGGTCTGCCTATAGTTAGCCCGCCGGACGAAGCTTTCCATTGGACTTCTGGATACCTTCGACCAATCGAGAGATGCGATCCACCCGTTCCTTTGAAATGCCAAAAACTTTTGCGATCCTTGTAGTCGAAGGAAAAGGGGTGGTGATTAGTGTAGGCCCGAATTTCTTTGGAGATTTCGACTCCTCGGAGAGCAACTGGTGCGGCTCCACCTCTAGTGCCTTCGCTAACTTCTCCAGAGTTGTCTGGGAGGGCGCAGTATAACCGCCCTCGACGCGAGAAACGTAAGATCGCAAGAGCCCAGATCGCTTTTCGATTTCGGTCTGCGAAAGCCCTTTGGCTTCTCGAAGTGTTCGAATTTTTTTCCCGATGTCCATATGTTGAAACTATACCAAAGAAGTCCTAACAAAGGAATAGTAATGCGGGACCCAGCGGCGTTCGCGGCGGAGTTGAAGAGCCGGATACCCCCCCAGGGCAAGGCTGAGGGGGAGTTGGACCGGCCCTAGGCGCTGGGGGCTTTCGCTTCGCCTTTTTCGATGGGCGCTTCGATAAGGTTGCCCCATTCCGTCCAGCTTCCGTCGTAGTTGCGGACTTTATCGAAGCCGAGAAGGTACTTGAGGACAAACCAAGTGTGCGAGCTGCGCTCGCCGATGCGGCAGTAGGCCACCGCTTCTTTGTCGGGGCGCACGCCCTGCGCTTCGTAGAGTGCCAGGAGATCGTCGTAGGCCTTGAACGTTCCGTCGTCATTTACGGCTTGGGACCAAGGGACATTCGCGGCGCCGGGGATGTGCCCGCCGCGCTGCGCGGTCTCGGTCATGCCGGGAGGCGCGATGACTTTGCCGGTGAACTCGTCAGGCGAGCGCACATCAACCAGCGACACTTGCTTCCCGGAAAGAATCTGGAAGATGTTATCGCGTCGCGCGCGCAGGCTCATGTCTGGCACGCCGGGGCGATATTGCGTGGGCGTAAACGTAGTCACCTCGGTCGTGAAAGGCCTGCCTTCCAGTTCCCACTTCTTGCGGCCACCGTCCATCAGGCGCACATCCTTGTGGCCATAAATCTTGAATTGCCAAAACGCGAAGGCGGCGAACCAATTGTTATTGTCGCCGTAAAGAATCACGGTATTGTCGTTGGCGATTCCCGACGCGCTGCAAACCTCCTCAAACTGTTTTGGGTGGGGGATGTCGCGCCGGACGTTGTCGTTGAGCTGCGTGGTCCAATTGCATCCCGTAGCGTTCTTGATGTGGCCTTTTTCATAGGCGCTGGTATCTACATCCACTTCCACAAGCCGGATGTTAGGGTCATCGACATGAGCGGCCACCCATTCCGTGCTCACCAGAACTTCGGGGTGTTTGTAATCGGTCATTTCGGAAGACCTCCTGTCGAGATCTATTGTCGCACTTCCCAACCCTAAAGGGGAGAGACTGTATGAATTAGTTGAGGCGGCTACAAGAACAGGTACAGCATCGCCTGGGGAGGGTGTTTTGCCAAGATTCATGCGAAATCTTTCTTATACCATTCTCCTTTTTATCACGTCGTCGACAAATTGGCAACACCCTTCGGGAAAGGATGCTGTCCTAATTTGAACGTAGCCCCGCCATCTTGGCGGCTCAATGCCGGCTGGAAGCCGGCGCTACATCTGAAATTAGGACAGCACCCGGGAAAGATCGGAGGAGGATCGGGATCCGTTCGCGCCAACAAGAGTCATTACTACAGTTTCGCGTAGCTCACCCTCCCACAGTTTGGCGATGTCGGCAGGAACAAAGTTCCAATACCACCCCATCACGCATAGCGGGAAGCCGTGTGTCGCGGGGGCACCATAGGGTCCTGAAAACTGACGAAGGCGGAACGCCGAGGATGATTCCGGCCTCTTCCGGGGCCGCGTATCTGATGTGCGCAATCCTCTGCTCAACCTGGTGGCGTCAACACAAAGCTCAGGTGAATTGCACTGTGGAAAAATCGATGTGTGCTCCTATGACGGACTGTGGTTCGTTCCGAGATTTCATATTGACTCGCTTCCGTTTTACGTAAACGTGATGCATCAATTCTCGCGCGAGCTGCGCTTGCAGTCTCAAAGGAGAGCCGACAATTTTCCTGATTGCATCGCGGTAAAAGAGGACATGCCGGGGTCATGTGAAGACTGAACGAACTCAAAGCCGCAGGTGTAAAAGTAAGGACGAAAAGGTTCGCAAGTCGTTGATCGCACGGAACACGGGGGCGATCTAGCGCCATGTGGAGATTGTGAGGAATGACGTAGAACATTCCCGCCGTGGCCGCCGCGCAACTGACGATTTGACTCCAACGACCGAAATTTGTTATAGATAGAAATAGCAATCATCGCGGCAGGTTTCCTGTTTACCCCCGCTGATTGCCTAAAACGTTGAAATGAAAACACTTAAGTCGACAAAACGACACGCCATGGCAAGGCCAAGGAAGTCTGCATCCCGGGTGAGTCGCCCGGTTAGCCGAGAACGGAGCATCTCGCGGTCGAAGGCCCGATCACGTCACAGCGAGGCGGTCAGACCCGCTTCCCGCGCAAGGACCAAAGCGGGACATAAGGGCATGTTTTCCCCACGTCCCGAAAGGCCGCACGTCGACATCCAATACCAAACTGCCATCAGGAATTTCGGAATGGGCGTGCGCGCTTTTCAAAGACAGAATTACCATAAAGCTGCGGAGATCTTTGCAAAGCTGGTCGAGAGCGAGGCTCGCGACGTGGCCGAACGCGCCCACGTGCACTTACGTCTTTGCCGGCAAAGGACGGGCCGTCCTGCGCCGCTTCCCCAATCGGCCGACGATTACTATATGCTGGGTGTTGCCTGTTTGAATGCGCACGAGTTCGGACGGGCGGTCGAGCATCTGAGCAAGGCCGACAAGATGAAACCTCATCAGGATCACATCCATTACGTTCTGGCGGTGTCGCACGCCCTCGGAGGGAACGTGGACGCAGCCCTCGCTCATCTCGAAGCGGCTTTCGCCTTGCGTCCCGAAAACCGCATCCACGCGCGCCGCGACGAAGACTTCCAGGGGCTCGCCGCTGACCCCCGCTTCCGGCGCCTGATTTATCCGGCAGGATTCTAAGCATCCCGCTCGACCCTGCCATGCCCAGCTCGTCGCAAGGATTCGTACGCGTTGATGAAAGTTGTCGCCATCGGTGGGGGCACGGGTTTGTCGACGGTTCTGCGTGGCCTCAAGCACCACGTCACCGAGCCCGCACGCCCCGCCCAGTTTCGGCCTGAAATCACGCGCCTCACGGCCATTGTCACCGTCACGGACGAGGGCGGCAGCTCCGGCCGCCTGCGGCGCGATTTCCGCATTCTTCCTCCCGGCGACATCCGCAACTGCCTGGTGGCGCTCGCCGAGGACGAACAGCTCCTCACCAAACTCTTCAATTACCGCTTCGCGAGCGGCCACGGACTGCGCGGCCACAGTCTGGGCAATCTCTTTCTCACCGCGCTCACGCATCTAACCCACGACTTCGCCAAGGCTGTGCGCCTGTCGAGCGAAGTGCTGGCCATTCGCGGTGAAATTTTTCCCGCCACGCTCTCCGATGTCCACCT
Source organism: Terriglobia bacterium (assembly GCA_050018435.1). Lineage (GTDB taxonomy): Bacteria > Acidobacteriota > Terriglobia > UBA7540 > UBA7540 > Bog-366. Next base: position 3,814 of record JBEKAD010000203.1, on the reverse strand, counting down.
GAAGGCCACTCGGACGGATGGCGTGGTCATTTGGGGCGAGCGCAGCATCACCAAAACTCGCGTGCCCATCCAGCGCCTGCACATCGTCCCCAGCCGCTGCCGGCCACTGCCGGAAACCCTGGCGGCGATTCACCAAGCCGACCTCATCACGCTGGGGCCCGGCTCGCTTTACACCTCGCTGGCGCCGAACCTGCTCGTGCAGGGTATCCCCGAAGAAATTGCGCGGTCGCGCGCCGTGAAAGTGCTGGTCTGCAACCTCATGACCCAGCCCGGCGAATCGCGTGGCTACTCCGCCGCCGATCATGTCAGGGCCCTCCACCAACACGCGGGGCGCAAACTGTTTGACCACATCGTGCTCAATACGCGGCCACTCTCGGGTGCGCTCCTGAAACGCTACGCGGCCGAGCGCGCCGAGCCCGTCGAGATGGACCTCGATGCCGTGCGCAAGCTGGGCGTCAAACCCCTGTGCGCCAACTTGCTGCTCGAGGACCACGTCGCCCGCCACGACTCCCGCCGCCTGGCGCGGCTGTTGCTCTCCCTCGCCAAGACCAGAGGCCGCTAGTGTTGCGTTTGGAAAATGCGTTTACCCGTAGCGCCGACCTTTAGAGCCTGCCCTGAGCGGCGCGAAGGGTCGGCACGTGCCGGGCTAAAGCCCGGCGCTACAACAGATTGATGCATGCAGCATGAGTAGTCTTGACTTTTAGGCGCCAGCTTGCTAACTGATAGTTATCGGGCCTCGGCCAAGGGGGGAAGTCGCGCAATTCCGGGGGCGGTTTGAGGTTTCTATGAACACCCATGAAGAACGCTACGTTGTCGACAAGCATGGAAATCGGGTAGGGGTTGTCCTCGACATGGAGGAATACGAAAAACTACTCGCTGACCTGGAGGAGCTGGAGTCCATCCGGGCGTTCGACCAAGCCAAGGCCTCCGGGGAGACGCCCATCCCGTTTGAGCAAGCCGTGTCCGCGATTGAACGTCGCCAGGCATGAACTACTTACTCTTCATCCTACCTCGCGCCCAGAAAGAACTCGCCCAACTGAGCTCTGCCGCGTACCCCCGTGTCCGCGACGCTATTCGCGAGCTTGCAGAAAACCCCCGACCGCCCGGCTGCCTCAAGTTGACAGGGCGCGATGGTTGGCGCCTCCGTGTCGGTGATTTTCGGGTTGTCTATGAGATCGACGACAAGCAGCGTAAGGTCACAGTATTCCACATCGGCCATCGCCGAGATGTTTATCGGTGAGGCGCCCTTCCCTGCGGGTAATAAGTAATGAGCGGCAGGCGAGGGGTTCCTACTCTGGAATTTCGTAAGGAAACGCGCGCCGCAGGTTTTCCGGGCGCTTGTCGGGAAGGAAGCCGGAAGTCAGGAAGTCGAGCCACGCGGCGATTTGCTGCGGCTCCACCGAGGGCGCGCGCAAATCGAACCCGCCGTAGCTGTAGCGGTCGCGGCTGTAAGGAACCAGGCTCTTCTTGAAGAAAAATACCAGCGTGTGGCCTGGCTTGGGCGAGAAGATTTTCATCCGCGCGCGATTGGGAAGGCCGTTCGAAAGCTGGGCCCGCGCCACAATCTCCAGGCCCGCGCCGCTCGTTTCAATTTCAAAGGGATGGGCAGAAGCTTCGGCAGCGGCGGCCACCGCGCCCGCGATGGGACTGGCCCCAGCTTCCGCGCTGAGTTTTTCCGCGACTGCGGGTTGTACCCGATTCTGAATCACGTTCCAGCTACAGTAGTGTCTCAGTTTGATGTAGAGGCGGCGGAACCTGTCCCGATCTTATCGGGACGCCACCATTGGGTCCGTCAGTTGACGGATAAACTCGCCGCTACAACGTCTAAACAAACATTTTTCCGCGGTCCCTTCCAAAGAAAAGATTCACCACGGAGCGCACAGAGACCACAGAGGGAAGCTCGCCGCTCTTCTCCGTGAACTCTGTGGCCTCCGTGGTGAGATCTTTTGCAGGTTGCGGCTTCGCCGCGCTGCGCTACGGCGGTTCATTTTTTACACCCTGGCGCTGCCCCGCCCTTTGGCGGCGCGAGGACTTCCGAAGCAGAGATTCTCTTGGGCCGCATCTTCCACGCGAAGTACGGGCGTGCCAGCCAGCGCGCCAGCGCCATTTCGGCGTGGTAAAAAGATGACGCCATGTTGCGCGGCGCCAGATACCGCGTGTCGCCCGGCTGTACGATCAGGCTCACCTCGATGTTGGGCGTCACATCAATGGGAATATGGTTGCGGCGGCAGGCTTCGTACAGGTGGCGAAAGACGATCAGCATGTCTTCGTAACGCGGCGACGGCCACTGTTCCATGTCGGAGCCGATGGTGGGGCGGAAAATGCAAACGGTGGGGAATGCGCCGATGCCGGTGATGTAATCGATGGCGTGCAGCGTGTCTTCAATCGGCTCAACGCCGGCGATGATTTCCCCTGAGCACGATCCTTTGCCCAGCTTTTTCGCCGTGTATTCGAGCGCGCGGAAAAAGGTTTGCTGCCCGACCAGTTCCTGCTTGCCGGGCAGGAAGCGCGCGAAATACTCCGGGTTGTGAAACTCGTAACAGAAGCTGAAGTGGTCCGCGCCGAGCTCGATCAATCGGTCGTACTTCCAGAAATCGAGTGTGGGGATCAATTGCAGCCCCACCAGCGTGCCCACGCGCGACTTGACCGCCTTCACGTAAGGCGCCGCCTCGTCCAAATCGCGGTCGGTCTGGTAGCCGGAATTGAAGTGCACAAACGTGGCGCCGGACTCCTGCTTGGCCGCGCGCACCACTTCCACCACGTCATCGATGTCCTTGCGGGCCACCTCGTTCACGCCCACATTCAGGCCGGTGGCGCAAAACTTGCAGTTCACCGCCGGCGAGTGGTACCAGAACCCGCACGAGTTGGAGATGTAGATGCCGAGGTATGTCCCTTGCAGCACCCCGACCTTGTGCATGGGCGTGCCGCGCCGGGTCTGGCGCGTGTACCAAGCCGGCTCCGGCGGAATGCGCACCGCGTAGCGATGCCCTAGCCGCGCATCCTTCACCCAGTATTCACCCTGCGCGCGGATAAGTTCGTAGCACGACTGCTGCGCGAAGTCCTCCTCCACCGGCACATTCACCCATACATCTTTGATGGAACCGGGGATGACCAACTCCAGCCCGCTGCCCAGCCCCGCCCGCGTGCGGGAAATGAAACGCGCATCCTTCTCGAGCGCGCAGGAAGGGTCAATGCGCATGCCTTGGCAAAAGAGGTCGATCTCCAGTTCACAGGAATTGAGCGGCAGGGACAGTTTGTGGGAGATGGGAGCGGGGGAAACCGCCGAGGGGGGGCCGTCCTTAGCGACAATGTGTCCTTCCGTGGACATTAACTCACCATTCCAGATGTCTGCACGCCGCGGGCCACGACAAATTATCGGGTGATCGGGTCATCGGGCCATCGAGACGGCAAACCCTAAGGCTGTTCACTTGAGCTTTGTCAAGGAGCCTGTTCCCTGTTCGAGCCTTCAGGTCACCGACACGGAAATCTGCGCGCTGTGGGTGGCGCTGGTGGATGTGCCGGTTACGGTGACGGTCCCGGATTCCGCTGGGGGACCAGATGAGCCGCCACCACCACCGCTGCTTCCGCCGCCGCAACTGAGGCTGGCTACTAATAGGGTCGCGAGAACCGCGCCCAGTGCCACGCCCCGCAAGTTCCACAGATGAGCCTGCCCTCCGCCCTGGCGCAATCTGGACAGGGCCATCAGCAGGAGGCAAAGCAGGCCGACGCCGCCCACCCACCATCCGCCGATGCGCGGGTTCCGGGGTAGCGCCGGAAAGGACGTCGCGGACGAGGAAGCGGTTATGGTGACGGT
>JBEKAD010000202.1:0-8213 GCA_050018435.1 Terriglobia bacterium | reverse complement strand
GCGAGGCCGTTCACCCCGTCGAGCCGCTCGGTGGAGTTGTAAGGCAACGCGTCCATCATGGGGCGTGGCAGCGTCAGCCAAAATGCCGTGGTGTGCATTTCCTGTTCGGGCAGCGTGAGCTCTCCTGACCCGACATTCTCCATGGTGTAGAACTTGATCTTCTTGAATCCCACCACCTGCGTGTTCACCTGAACTTCGCCGTGATTCTTGCGCGCGGCCCCTGCCGTGGCGGAGTCAAACGTCTCGAGGATTTTGATTTTGGTGTAAGAGATGGCGTCGGTGAAGTACTCCGAATCGACCTGGTGGACATAAGCCTTGCGGTCGTCGTAGTCGAGGCGCTCGACGTGGTACTGCACGCCGTCTTGGATGTAGATGGCCTTCTCGTGCAGCGTGGTGAGGGCGCTGGAGAAGTCCGTCTCGCCGATCACGCGCGGCCCCGATGATCGATTTGGAGAAGACGCGCTATCGGGGCACGGTTCGTGCGTGTTGTCGACGATCACGAAGTTGTCCGAGGAAACGGAGCGCAGGCTGAGAGCGTCGGCGGGATAGCTCTCCGAGAGCCAGTGCCAGCCGTCTTGGGTGTGATGCAGAAAGCCGGTCTCCTCGAGGTGCTGGCAGAGGCGCCGGAGGTCGAGCGCGCCAAACTTCTCGTCGTCGCGCAAAGGCAACTCGAAAGCCGCGCACTTCAGGTGGTTCAGCAGGATAAAAAGATTGTCAGGGTTCACGTAGCCGTGCTCGGGCGAGCGGCCGAAGAAATATTCCGGGTTCTGCACCATGAACTGATCGAGCGGCGCGCTGGAGGCGACGAGCACAGCGGCCGATGTCCCCTGGCGTCGCCCCGCCCGGCCCGCCCGCTGCCAAGTGGAGGCGATCGTCCCGGGGTAAGCGGCGAGCAACGCCACATCCAGGCTGCCCACATCGATGCCGAGTTCGAGGGCGTTGGTGGCGACGACCCCACGCAAGCGGCCGCTGCGCAGGTCACGCTCGATTTCCCGGCGCTCCAGCGGCAGGTAGCCGCCCCGATAGCCGCGCACCGCTGGCGGCCCGGCGGGCGCCTGGGAAAAATCCTCCTGGAGATAGGTCACCAGAATTTCCGTGGCCAGCCGGCTGTTGGCGAAGACAATGGTCTGAAGCCCGCGGGAAAGGAAGGTCTTGGCCAGGCGCCGCGTTTCATTCAAGTACGAGCGGCGAATGCCCAGTTGCGGGTTGACCACCGGGGGGTTGTAACAGACGAAGTACTTCTCCGCCGCGGGGGCGCCGTTGTCATCGATGAGCGTCACCTCTTCTTCCAGAATGCGCGTGGCGAGCTCCTGAGGATTCGCAATCGTGGCCGAGGTGCAGATAAACTGCGGGCGGCTTCCGTAGAAGCGCGCGACCCGTTTGAGCCGGCGCAAAACATTGGCCAGGTGACTGCCCAGAACGCCGCGATAGTAGTGCAGCTCGTCAATCACCACGTAGCGGAGGTTTTCAAAAAGGCGCTGCCACTTGGTGTGGTGCGGCAGGATGCCCGCGTGCAGCATGTCGGGATTGGTGATCACCAGATTGCCGCGGGCGCGAATGGCTTTGCGCGCGTCCTGCGGCGTGTCGCCGTCGTAGGTGAAGGTGCGCACTTCGTCGCCGAGTTGTTCGGTCCAGCGATTGAGTTCCACCAGTTGGTCCTGCGAAAGAGCCTTGGTGGGGAAAAGATAAAGGGCGCGCGCTTCGGGGTTCTCCATCAGCTCGCTTAGGATCGGGAGGTTATAGCACAGCGTTTTGCCCGACGCCGTGGGGGTGACCACCACCAGGTTCTTGCCTTCGCGAGCCAGAGTAAAGGCCAGCGCCTGGTGCGTGTAAAGCGAGGCAAAGCCGCGAGCTTGCAGAACCTCTACCAAGCGGGCCGGCAGGGACGAGGGGAAGGGCGCCACGCGCGGTTCGCGAGCAGGAAAGTGGCGGATGGCTGTCACCCCGCCCTGGGCGCGCCCGGCGCGGAATTTCTCCGCGATTTCCTTGAGCGCGCTTTCCACCGGGGCAAGGTCGTGTGCCCGGAAGCTTGCCAAGGCGTCAGGTTTCGGTTCCATCCTGTGTTCCTTCAATCGAGGGATCGAGCCATTGAGAGATTGAGTGATTTTGCGATTGAAGCCCGCAGGGAGTCTCGGCAATCGCTCCATCACAAAATCGTTAAATCACTCAATCACTAAAGGGGCGGATCATCGGATCATCCGATCTCCCGATATAGATTCGCCTTTTATTCGCTCACTTTAACACACTCGGGCGACGCCTCCAAGCCATGATCGCGGGGGTTGATGAAATACATTGTAGCGCCGACCTTTAGGTCGGCACGTGCCGAGCTAAGGGTCGGCAGGTGCTGAGCTAAAGCTCAGCACTACAACACGCCATCAACCTGCTCGGCCCGGAAACGCTGCCGCGCAAAACTGAAACAGCGGGGATAAGGAGTCAATTGACTTTGCCTTTTCATAATATGATAATTCCCCCTGCGAAAGTAAAAGTCTGCTTGGCGACCGAGAGATTCTGGCATCACATAGCTTTCTGCGAGGGTCTATGGCCACGACCACGAATCATGTCCTGAAAGCTGCAACGCTTTCCCGGGAGTTGCTTCTGGGCGCCTACCGAACCATGTACACGTCGCGGCGCGTGGATGACAAAGAGATCCAGCTCAAGCGTCAGAATCGAGCCTTTTTCCAGATCAACGGCGTGGGGCACGAATGCATGGGTGTGGCGGTGGCCCTCCACCTCAAGCCGGGGTATGACTGGTTTTATCCCTACTACCGCGACCGGGCATTTTGTCTGCAAATCGGCATGACCCCTCATGAGATGCTGCTCGCTTCCGTGGGAGCGAAGGACGATCCTGCTTGTGGCGGCCGGCAGATGCCTTCGCATTGGGGATCGAAGAAACTGCACATCATTACGGGCTCAAGCCCCACGGGAACGCGCATCCTGCATGCGGTGGGCTCCGCCGAGGCAAGCTGGTATTTCTCTCACATTCAGGAAGCGGCGGAACTCGCTTCCAGTTTTCACGATGAGGAGATTGCTTACGTCTCTTTGGGCGATGGCGCCTCGAGCGAAGGTGAATTCTGGGAGTCGCTGAATTACGCTTGCGGTCGGAAGCTTCCCGTCCTTTACGTGGTGCAAGACAACGGTTACGCCATCTCCACACCCGTTGACGTGCAAACTGCGGGGGGCAAAATTTCCGGCTTGGTCCGCACTTTTCCCCATCTGCTGACCTTGGAATGTGACGGCACGGATTTTCCCGAGAGTTACGAGGCAGCAGGCAAGGCGGTTGAATACTTGCGGCAGCGGAAAGGACCGGCGCTGATTCACGCCCACGTGGTGCGTCCGTATTCGCATTCGCTTTCCGACGACGAGCGGCTTTATAAGCCGGAGGAAGTGCGTCAGCAGGAGGCGAAGCGCGACCCCGTGACGCGTCTCGCCCGGCTGCTGGCGGAGGAAAAGGGGATTACGGAAAAGGAGTTGAAGGAGATCGAGACCGCCGTCGAGCATGAAGTTCGCGAGGCGGCCGACTTGGCCCTGGCGGCCGAGGCGGTCTCTCCGGAAACGGTTCTTCAGTATGTCTACTCCCCCACCGTGGATCCCACTTCCGAACACTTTGATCGTCCGCCGAAGTTTCACGGCGAGCCCAAGACGATGGTGGATCTCATCAATGCCTGCTTGAAGGATGAGATGGCTCGCGATCCGCGCATCGTGGTTTTCGGTGAGGACGTTGCCGACTGTAGCCATGAAAGCGATTTGACCAAGGTAAAAGGCAAGGGCGGGGTCTTCAAAGTCACCCATGGCTTGCAGAGGCACTTTGGCAGCACGCGCTGCTATAACTCCACGCTGGCGGAAGCGTGCATCGTGGGCCGCGCGATAGGTATGGCCATACGGGGGCTGAAGCCGGTGGTGGAAATTCAGTTTTTCGATTACATCTGGCCGGCGATGATGCAAATCCGGGATGAACTGACCATGCTGCGCTGGCGGTCGAACAACCTCTTCACCTGTCCGGTGGTCATCCGGGTGCCGATTGGCGGCTACCTGGCGGGGGGCGCCGTCTATCACAGCCAGTCGGGCGAATCGATCTTTACCCACCTGCCGGGGCTGCGCGTGGTCATGCCCTCTACCGGGCTCGATGCCAACGGCCTGCTGCGCACGGCCATCCGCTGCGACGACCCTGTGCTGTTCCTCGAGCCCAAGCACCTGTATCGCCAGACGCACAACCGCGCGCCTTACCCGGGACGGGATTACATGATTCCCTTCGGCAAAGCCAAGCTGGTGCGCGAGGGGACGTCATTGACCATTGTGACTTACGGTTCGCTGGTCATTCGCGCCGTGCAGGCAGCTAAGATTCTGGAGAAGGAGGGAATTCAGCCGGAAATTCTGGATCTGCGCTCACTGAATCCCTACGACTGGGAGCTCATCGCGGCTTCGGTGAAAAAGACCAACCGTGTGCTTATTCTTCACGAAGATAATATTTCTTGGGGTTATGGCGCGGAAATTGCCGCCCGGATTGCCGACGAACTCTTTGCGTTTCTCGATGCGCCTGTCCGCAGGCTGGCGGGCAAGGATGTTTTCATTCCTTACCACCCTGCCCAGGAAGACGCCGTGCTTCCTCAACCCGCTGATGTTGTAAAGGTGGCCAGAGCGCTTGTGGCGTATTGAGCAGGGATTAGGAATTTGGGGTTGGGGATTTGGGATTCGGGGTTCGCGATTAGGGGTTGCGGTCTAGGAATTTAGGATTAGGAATTTGGAATCCGGGATTCGGCTCCGGCCCTAACCCCTAATCCCCAACCCCTGACCCCTAACCCCTAATCCCCAACCCCTGACCCCTGACCCCTAACCCCCAACCCCCAACCCCTAACCCCGAGCCTCAGCCGATGCCGAGTTCATCAATCTTTTCCAGCGGCGTTCCGCATTTCCGGCAGATCACCGCGCCGCAGTCTCCACACACCAGAGGGTCCGAGACTTCCGCTTCGCAAGTAGGGCAGTAGAGAGATTCACGCTCGCCGTTCTGCAATTCGGCCATTCGATCACCCGAAACCATCCTTATTATGCCGACAGCTTTTTTCTAAGGCAACTCCATCCTCAGGTGATTGCGATGCTGCCACCGACCAACGATCTGCGGCTTCGCCGCTTGCTTTGGCCAATGGCTGTGCCTTTCCCTGGAGCTTCATTCCTGATGGGTCTCCCCCGGACCAGACCCTCCAAGATGACAGCGGAGACCACATCTACGGTTTGCCGACTACACGGCAAAGTGAAACGCTTGGGACTCGCAGTCCAGATGCTTTCGCTGAACCTCTAGGCGCTGTGGCATGACCCTGAACCAATATGGGTTGTGGGAAGGGGATTTATCAACAGGAATCGGTAATACTAAACGCTGCGGCGTTACGGAGGACTGATCCGACTCCGGTCCCGGCCTGTCCATTGTCCAAGTGGCCCGGCATGCGACCGAAATCGGCGGCAATCTTCGATCCAACCTGGGACTCCACCCCCTTGGGTAGCAGCAAACACTCTGATATGTTAGTGGTCTGTGGGAGGTGTTGGCATGAAAGACCAAGCCGTAATGATGCTTCGCGCCCAAATCATTGACATCATTATGGGCTCAGTTTTCGTGTTTATCGGCTTGGCGGCCTGCTCCATTGCTGCAATTCGGCGCCGGCGCGGTATGCGCATCTTTGTCTGGCTGGGAATCTGGAGTGCGATATACGGCGCCGTGCAACTGAGTCACTCGCCGCTTGTGATAGCGGCGTCGCCACGCTGGCTTCAGATCAGCGCTCCCTACGCAAACACTGCCATGGAGTACCTGAAGGTCGTAGTTGCTTGTCTCTCCTTTATGGAACTAAGCGTCGGCAGATTGCGGTTTCTCTATCAGGCGGTTGCCGCCGTGGGGCTGGGGATCGCTGTGGCCGGAATGGGCTTTTTTGTTTTTACGGGTTCAAACGACAAGTTGATGCTTTACAACAATCTGCTGGCGACCATCCTACTTCTTGCCCTGATGACTGCCGTCGCATCGCCAAAGTTATCTAACAAGTACCTCGTTCTGCCTACGCGTGGCGTTCTGGCCATCGGCTTGCTCGCCTTCACCGTTGAAGCCCTGTACGTCAACCTGGTGCGTCCCCTCCATCTCGGGACTCCGCGCATTCTCGACCACATCGCTTTCGCAATCCTTCTGTTCTCTTTTGGATACGTGGCGCTGAAGGTGGTCTTTGCGAACGAGCGCCGTTTGCTCTCCGTCGAAAACGAACTCGCGATCGCCCACGAGATCCAGGCCTCAATTCTTCCCAGTTGCGTTCCCGAAATCGACAACCTTTCTATCAGCGCCGCTTACCATCCTATGACCGCTGTCGCCGGGGACTTCTACGAGTTCATTCCCGTCGATCGGAAGCGGGTTGGCATCCTCGTGGCCGACGTTTCTGGATACGGTGTGCCCGCCGCTCTTATCGCGTCGATGATCAAGGTCGCCATGCAGTCGGTTGTTGCCTGCGCACCTGAGCCGCGAGCAGTGCTGTGTGGGTTGAACCGTATCCTTTCGGCCCAACTACACGGTCAGTTCATCTCCACAGCCTACTTGTGGCTCGACACGGAGAATCGCACATTGCGGTATTCAGCCGCGGGTCATCCGCCGCTGCTGCGCTGGCGACAAGGCAAGCTGGACCGCATTGAAAGCAACGGGTTGCTTTTCGGAGTGATACTCGACTACGACGACTATCCTGTCTGTACCATGCCCATAAGCCACGGCGACCGTTTTCTGCTATACACCGACGGCGTAACCGAACCCGAGAACGCCCGCGGCGAGTCCTTCGGGGAGATCAGGCTTGAACAGGTCGTTCGCCACAATCAGTGCCGCCTGTCTTCTGAGTTGTCGGACCAACTGCTCTCGGAGATCCGCCACTGGCAACCTGCTCCCGTTACCCAACAGGACGACATCACGCTGATTATCATCGACGTGGTTTAGCCATTGCCATGTCCAGTTGAACGCAATCCCAAAGGCTAGGGGTGGGAAGTCCGAAAATTGCGGGCGGAAACCGGCCATCCGGAAGGAAGGCCGCGGTCCGGCGCATGCACAGCGGATTACCCGCGAGTAGTCGCCAAGGCGTGTTTACCAATACCTGTCGATAACAGCCCTTACCACAAGGAATCAGGATTATGCCTGAACTACCTTCGTGGAAGCGCTTACTCCACTTGGACGTAAAACGGCCTAACCGTACAAGTGGCCAAGCGGCTCCGCTGAACATTGGAGATCACGTTGGAACAGTTCAGCACGGATGGTCGCCCACATGAAAAGGATGCGTTACACGGGCGTGGTAAGCGGCCCCTCCGCCCCGCTGTGGGGGGACCTGCGCCCCTACACCTTTCCTTCGCATTGTTTCACGCCCTGGCGCTTGCTTATTATACTGCGGTGAAATAAGGCTCCACAAAGACGGGTCTTATTATACTTAAAGGCACTTTTCTATAATAAAGGGAGCCGGTAGAACGCCCTTGTAGGGCCGAACGGCGTTCGGCCAGGGTGGCAGCGCCGCCGGTCCCCGATAGCAATCAAAAACAATGGCATCGCCCGCGAGGCGGGGTTTCACGCGGCTTGGCCAACCAGCGGCGTGAGGGACTGGCGCAAGGTCTCCTGAACGTCGTCGAGTTTTCCGGCGAAGAAGTGGTCAGCGCCCTGCACCCAGCGAATCTGTTTGGGCTCGGCCAGCGAGCGATAGAGCTCCGAAACTTGGGCGACGGGGCCGAATTCATCACGGGTTCCCTGGAGAATCAATTTGGGTTTGCGGACATCCCGGAGAAAATCGAAGTCGAGCGAGCTCACGGGAAGTCCCAGGCCCACCAGCGTGGAGACGCGCAAGTCGGTTGCTCCCACCGCGAGGCCTACCCACGACCCAAAAGAGAAGCCGATTAAACAAACCGGCAATCCCGGGAAATGCGCCGCGAGGTAGTCGAGTGCCGCGCGAACATCCTCCCGTTCGCCGTCGCCCCCGGTGAAAGTCCCCGCGCTCTTGCCCGCCCCACGGAAATTGAACCGCAGGGTGGGGAGACCCAAGAGGAGTGCGGCCTTGGCGGCACGATACACCACCTTGTTGTGCATGGTGCCGCCGTACAGAGGACACTCTTGTCCAAAATAGGTGTTTGTAGAAAGTCAACAGTTGCCCTCCTGCGGTAGCGGATTCAGAATGATGTTGCTCTGACATCTCTGATCGCCACCGAGGAGGGCGCCACCATGGTAC
>JBEKAD010000201.1:0-8216 GCA_050018435.1 Terriglobia bacterium | reverse complement strand
CACAGAGTGTCGTCGGCGTCGATGATGAGTTGTTGGCGAGCCGTGGTCACGGCCCACACTCTGGCATCGTTCGCGGGCGCGCGCAAGAGCGGAAAGGTGGGTTGACGGTCGATCGCAGACCCCAAGGAACGGGGTCTGCGCCAGCCCGCCGCAAGAGGGGAAAGGTGGGCGATGAAGGTTAAAGGGTAAACGTTAAAGGCTAAAAGCCGAATCAGAGAACTTTCCGTGTTCATCCTTTAACCTTTAGCCTTCAGGCCTTGCCCAGTTGACTTTTTCCCTCTGTTACACCTAAAATGTGTAACATGAAGAGTGTAACGGTCCGGGAGGTCCGCCAGCAGTTCTCGCGTAAGGTTGAGGCACCGCTTCGCCGCGGCGAGACCCTGGTGCTCCGTAAGCGGGAAGAAGTGCTAGGCCGTATCGTTCCGGAGCCAGCCAAGGGGGGAGCGTACCCAGATTTTAGCGCGCGCCAGAAGAAGATTTTCGGCAACCGGCCCATTCATCTCAACATCGGCGAGATCCTCCGAAAGGAACGAAGCCGCTTTTGAGCTCCTACGCGGATACCAGTTTCCTTGTGTCCTTGTATGGTCGAGACGTCAACTCCCGCTCGGCCATTTCGCTGGTCAAAGAGCATCGCCCCGTGTTTAAGGTTACGCCGTTCGGAGAGACGGAATTCACGAGCATCGTATTCGCCGTTACGGCTCGCCCAAAAGGTTGGACGGTCAGTGAGGCTCAGGCGATGGAGGAGGACTTCACGGACGACTTACGGGCCGGCATTTGGCAGTTGGAGGACTTCCCTCCCGAGACGTGGGCGCGAGCGCGCGAACTGTCTCGGCGCCACGCGCCTGCCCTGGGGTGCCGCGCCTTGGACGCCCTGCACGTCGCCTCCGCCCTGGTTCTCGCTGCTGACGATTTCTATACCTTCGACCGAGACCAAGCCAAGCTGGCCCGGGCCGCAGGATTGCGCGTCTTGGGCACTTAGTTTGGAGTTCGGAAGCTACGTTTCCCCTGTAGCGTGCGTTGGCTTTGACTTTTCCCTTTTGCGCTTTGCACTGTTCTTCCCTCCTGCCCATCCAGGGTTAGAATAGGACCCTATGGGTCGCGAGCATCCACCTCTGGCACAAGCCGTCGAGAACTACCTCGCGTCTCGCCCGCGGGCGGCGCGCTGGCTGGAGTGGCTGGCGGGGCGGCGGTATCGGCTGGCGGCTTTCCCGGACCGCCCGCGGCCCGTGGTGGTGGTGGCGCATCGCTACCGCGACCCGGCGAAGGCGGAGCAGGTTGCGCGCGCCGTCGAGCACGATTGGGCGGAGACGCCCGCGCGCTGCCGCGAAACGTATGAAGATATCCTGACCCACGCCCCGGGGCTGATCGTGGTCCAATTGCGGCGCAAGAATGTGTGCGGGTGCCTGGGCCACCGCCACGTCATTGCGAAGGAACTGCCCTTCTCCGAGCCCCACGACGCTTTCGGCGATGCCGCCGTGGGCGAGATGGATATCGCCTTCGACCGCGTGGAAAGCTGGCTGGCACAGCCGCTGATGGATACCGCGCTCGATACGCAATTCATCGCCGGAAGCCGCCTCAAGGAATTCCACGACCAACAATTGCGCTTCCGACTGCTCAGCATCTTACTGCACGAAACCCACCACATGGTGGCGCCCCAAGCACCCGAGGATGTGGTGCGTGAACGCAGCCTGACGTTCTATCGCGAGGCGCTGGCAAATTACGTCGAGATCGCCCGCGCCACCATGTCGTTCACCATCGATAGGTCGTTTTCAAGACTGGGCAAAGAATAGCAGGTGTAGCGCAGACTTCCGCCTTTGAGGTCTGCGGCTCTTCCTCAGACTCGCGCTCCCGAACGCGAGATCAGGGGTCCTCCTTAAAGATTTGCGTTTTTGCAAGGGAAGAACCGCGGACCCCGAAACCGGGAGTCCGCGCTACTTCCTTACCCGTCCCGTCGCGCTGTGCACATGCTTAAGGAATGTTGGCGTCCGGGCGGAGCAAAGTCCGCAAATCCGAATAGGGCAAGAAGACAGATGGCGCGCCGCAGGCGCCGCAGCTAATTTCGTAGGAGTTATACACGAAGGTCAAGCCTTTAGCGTCGATGAAGAAATTGTCGTTCAATTGGAACTGGTCGTTGGGGAACGAAAAACTGTTCTCGCGGAGGCTTGCCTTGGGGTCGAGGTTTTCGAGGGCGCGAAACCGGACTTCGCCGATGGAGTTCAACGGCTTTTCAAATCCCGGTTTCAAAATATCTCGCAAGCGGATCGGTGCGCCCGTTGATGGCCTGAAGTTCGCGTAATCGACTCTCCCCCATCCGTGGGCTCCTCCGGTGTAGCCCTCCTGTTTACGACTTAAGCTCAGCACGTTTGCGGACTGATACTCGACTTTAACCCTCCGCTCAAACCACCAGGGCGCGTTAGAAAAAGCATATCCGCCGGCATGGAAATCCTTCTCGCCATTGGTAAAATCCTGAGTCAGCGCCTCCCAGCTCTTGAATATTGTGCCACCTCCAAAGTCCTCCAGCACAAGCTGCTGAATCGCGTGATTGATCTTGGTTTTTGCTGACTCGCTCGACGCGAAAATAATTACCGGGTATTCGAAATCGATCCACACGCAAGCATCCCGATCGATATTACCCGGCCACTCGCAACCCTCTCCATGTTCCCTGTGAAGGTTTCTTGTCTCAGAGCGAATCGGGCTCAAGTTGTGCGACGGAGCGGCCATGGGGGTGCGGTCGCTTTTTTGCGGACCCATGCCGGACCCCGCCAGCCCCGCCAAAAGGCCCAACAGGCAAATGCAGTTTCTCATCATCTTTGCCATGGCTGATTACCCCGAATCTCCACTTCGCTACCAAATGGCAACATACTTGTTCGTCTTAGAAGGTATGGCATTGCTCATGGTTGTCCACTCTGGAAAGTATTAAACTGACCTGTGACCGACCCGTGAAAGGGAACCCGGCAGATACAAGGCACGCTAGCCACAGCCGGGGTCTTTCTGCCTACGGGCCTTCGGGCGCAAGCCGCAGAATCATAGCCCACCCGACGTGCTGGCGCCATCCGCTCATGATTTCTCGTCACGACATTTTGCCCGATCAATAGGCTATAACAAATAGGCCATTTTGTTCTTGACACGACTATTGATCTGGCGTACACTTGACGATTTGGCCAGCTCCCTCTGGCCGTTGGACCCGTTCCACTTCCTGCCATGTGCTCCGGGCAGGTATCTTAGCGGTTGGAATTGCAGCGAGATGGTGATGCCTCTAGTGAATAAACTGGAAATAACGGAAAAGAACTTGGCAGTGCATGGGCCCGGCACGCGGCGGCATTTCCGTGTCCTCTGGGGCTGGCAAAGCGCTCTCACTGAGACCACGGAGAAACTCCGTGCCCTCGGTGTTGGAGGTCTTACGCGACACGGAGAACGCGGAGAGTTCACCAAGCAGGCCGCGTGGGGAAGGGTCGAGCCCTTATGGAAAGGCCAGCAAGAGGCGCCGCCCAAAAAGATGTTAAAAATGAAGAGTGCTCCTCAGAGTTTATTGAAAACAAAGGGTCAAAAAAAGTGCTCCTGATGAGTTAGTGAAAACAAAAGACTTATCGAAAATCGACGATGAGTTATGGAAAGAAAGGGAGTTAGATGAATTTCCGTGGTCAAACTCGCCCCGAACACGCAGTTCTAAGCGGAAATAAGCCCCCGATCGCCACAATCTTTATAAGCTATTGAATTAAAAGGAGAAAGTCGAAGGACGGGAAATCAACAGAAGTCAACGAAAGGCGGCGGGTACCTGGACCGGATTCAGACAAGTACTCCGTCGATACAAGCGACCGCGATGTCGAATTTGAGATTTCCGAGGAGTTTTTCATGTCACTCATCAAGAAACGCACCATGACTCCTGCTGCGTTGGCGGCATGCCGGGCAAACGCACGGCGTTCGCACGGCCCAGTCACGCCCGAGGCGAAGGATCGCGCGCGCGCCTACAGATTAATCCATGGGTTCTATTCCCGGACGGCGCCGGACGCCTTGCGTTTGTTGAGCGAATACCCCACCGAGTTCGCGAGCCTGCTTGCAACCCTGGACAAAGACAGCCGCGCCAAGATTTGGAACTTCGCATATTACTTGCTGAGGAAGAAACAGCAGCCCTAGCAGGGTGATGAAAAAGTCGTTTGGGGCGACGTAGCGGCGGGTTTACCCCGCCAGAACTCCAATGACTTCAACGCACGATGGCGGCATAAAGCCGCCGCTACGGCCTTTTTCATCAGCCTGCTAGAAATAAAGTGCCGACCTAAAGGTCGGCGCTACATGTTTTTCACCAACCTTCTGGAAAAAACGGAGAGAGCGCAGTCCGCTTGCTGCCACTTGTCACTCGTCACTGTTCTCGAATTTTGCTCGACGGACTGGAATGGCCTCCTTACAATAACAAGTTCATGCTGACAGCAAAGTTCATGACGAAGCGGCTGGCCCTCTACTTCCTGATGGGGGCAGGGCTGGCAGCTTTGGGTTATCTCGCAGGTTGTCATCGCGGAGCGGCCACGCGTCCGGTGACCAAGCAAGTGGTGGTGCTGGGGTTTGACGGCGCCGACCCCAAGCTGGCTTCCCAGTGGATGGCGGAAGGCAAGCTTCCCAATCTGGCGCGCCTCGCGCGCGAAGGCACATTCAAACCGCTGGGAACCACCAACCCGCCAGAGTCGCCCGTAGCCTGGGCGTCGTTCGCGACGGGGCTCAATCCGGGAGGCACGGGAATCTTCGACTTCCTGAAGCGCGACCCGGAAACTTACCTGCCGGAATTGGCGCTGGTCTCGCGCGAGCGGCCCAAGTTTCTGTGGGGCCTGATTCCCATCAAGGCGCCGAAAGTTACGAACGAGCGCAGCGGCGTGCCCTTCTACAAAACGGTGGCCGACGCAGGCTACAAAACTATCATCATTCGCATGCCGCTGGAGTTTCCGCCCACCACGATTCCGGGAGGAAAGTTGTGGGCGGGCTTGGGCGTCCCGGACCTGCGCGCGACGTGGGGAACCTTTTTCTACTTCAGCTCCGACCTGACGCCGTGGGACGTGGGCGACACGGAGTTTGGCGGCAAGCTGGTACGGCTGGAGTTGAGCGGCAGCCACGCGGCGACGACCATCGAAGGCCCCGTGGACCCCACCCGCGACAAGTTCACGCGCCTGTCGGTGCCCATCGATTTCAAAGTCTCGCCCGACGGCAAGACGGTGACCCTCGAGCTGCAAGGCCACACCGCTACGCTCGGCGAGCGGCAATGGAGCGACTGGTTCCACGCCAAGTTCCGCGTGACGCCCTTTCTCTCCCTGAGCGCGATTTGCCGGTTTTACATTTTGCAGGCGTCGCCGGATTTGCGCGTGTACATGTCGCCGCTGAACCTGGACCCGGAAGATTCACCGCTGCCCATCTCCTCGCCGCCCGGTTACGCGGCGGAATTGGCGAAGAAGCACGGCCTGATGAAGACCTTGGGCTGGTGGCATGACACCTGGGCGCTCAACGAAGAGCGCATCGACGAGGGCATATTCCTGGAAGATTGCTGGCGCACCATGCAGCAGGAGCGGGAAATCCTGCTGGATGAGTTAAAGAACGATCCGCCCAGTTTGCTGGTGTCGATTTTCACTGCCACCGACAGCGTCAGCCACATGTTTTGGCGCTTGATCGACCCGCAGCATCCGCGCTACGACGCAGAGCTCGCCGCAAAATATGGCGATGCCATCGAGCAGACTTACGAGCGGATGGACGCCATCGTCGGCGACGTGATGCGGACCCTGAAGCCCGACGGCACGCTGATCATCGTCTCCGATCACGGCTTCCATTCCTGGCGCAAGGGATTCAACACCAACACCTGGCTGGTGCAGAAGGGTTTTATGACGCTCAAGAATCCCGGCGCGGAGGAGAAGCAGTACAACCTTGACAACCTGTTCGGCCAGGGGAGCTTCTTCCCCAACACCGATTGGAGCCGCACCCAGGCCTATGCGGTGGGCTTGGGTCAGGTCTACATAAACTTGCGCGGGCGTGAGAAATACGGGATTGTCAACGCCGGCGCGGATGCGCAGCGGATTCTCGAGGACCTGCGCCAGAAGCTGCTGGCCCTCGAAGACCCGGACACCCATGAGCGGGTGATTGAAAACGTCTATCTTGGCAGTGAGATTTTCCATGGGGCGCGCACCAGCGAGGCACCCGACTTGCAAATGAGCTTTCGCGATGGCTACCGCACCTCGTGGCAAACTTCGCTGGGAGCAGTCCCGGCGGGCATTATCGTGGCCAACATGAAGAAATGGAGCGGCGATCACTGCGCGTCTGACCCCAGTGATACACAGGGAATCTTCTTTTCCAACCGGCAATTCCCTGCGCCGCCCTCCATTTTGGATATCTCTCCGACCGTCTTGAGCCTGCTGGGCGTGGCGCCGCCTGCACGGCTGGACGGCCACGCGCTCAGCCCACAATAAGCAGGGGCTGCTGCGGAGGACGGTGGAAGGATTAGCCCGGATTTATCACTGCGGGTTTGGAAGGGCGGGGCTTTAGCCCCGCCGTTACAAGGCCTTCCTGATTGTTCCTGTGTCCTGAGCCCCGCGCAGGCCCGATATATCGGGCCTGCGCGGGGCGCGGGACGAACAGAGGGCGGGAGCCGCGATTTCGGCGGGGCTAAAGCCCCGCCCTTCCGGCAGCCCTCCAAAAGCGTTCAAGCGTGGTGAGAAATCCGCGTCAGACCCGTGAATAGGGTCGAAGGGCGTGGGGGCCCTGAGGATGAGCAGAAGATTTAGTTCTCCACCAAAGCCAGACGACCACCGCGATCATTCCCAACCAGCCGATGGCCCGGACCACGGCGGCGATTTTGGTGTCGTATTCCAGTACGCCCATTTGCGAGAACATGGTCAGCCAGTCGTGCTCGGCAAAATCCGGGTCACCCACCGTGACGTATTGAAGCTCCATGCGGCGCGAGTCCGCCATGTAGGTGGCGACGTTCAAGAAGTTTTCAAAGAAGAAGAAAGTAGAGAACGCTACGCCGGTGGCTTGGCGCTGAATGGCAAAATAAACGGCCAGCATCAGGGGAACACCCAGTTGCAGAAGGGTTCCGCCCGCCACCATCAAGGTGTGCCCGAGGTAGCTGAAGAGCAAATGCCCGCCTTCATGAATGGGCACAAACACATAATCGATCAGCAGGTACCCGGACTTGTCCGTCAGCGCGTAGAGCAGAAAGATTCCGTAAAAAGCCAGCCAACCGATGCGCGCGGGCTTGGAGACGGGCTCCCAGTTTTCGCGAAGGGGCGCAAGAAATTCCCAGTCCATCAGTATCCTCACCGATCCGTGGATAGCCAGGGTGCGCCCTGGCCAGAGGTCAGGCGTCCGCGGGCCATGCTGTTTGGACAGAGCATGGATCCACATGCCCCGAAGGGGCCTTCCATGAGTAGCCGCAGGTTTCAACCTGCGGACAGATTGGCCAAGCGAATTATTTCCAACCCCAACGGGGTTGACCCGTCCGGCCCCTTCAGGGCCGATACGTGTTTTTGGCTTCCTTTCCGTAGGCTTCGCCCACGGCTACTCACGGTTTGCCCCTTCGGGGCAGGCGGCGCGCCCGACGTGCGCCTTGATGAATGCTTCAACTTCCGCCAGGCTTGCATACGGAACCAGCGTGCAGTCCGGGTGGGTATTTCCTGTTATGAGAAATGATATCTTCTCTTTAGCGTTGAGACTATAAAATAGTATTACCTTTACTGTAGTTGCACCAAGCAGGTAGCCCGCCTCGAAGCCCACGCCGAAGGAGGAGCCGGAAGCTTCCGCGATGAAGAGGTCACACTGCCGAAGCCACGCCATATCGCGCCGGAAGACCGCCTGTGGGCCGAGTAAGCGGTCTGCGGCGCGGCCATCCTCGCTCACCAGGTGGCGGGTCAGCACCTCGTGACCCAAGTCTTCCAGGCATTGCACCATGCTTCGGGCAGTTTCCACGGTCGAGCGGTCGCCGGCAACGGTGAAGCCAAAGTAGATTCTCATGGGAGATTCCCATTCATATCGATGTCAAGCCTGTCCAAATTGCGCTCAATCGGGCGGGCGGTGACCAGCGGCTCTGCCGCCTGCTGTGCGGAAAGCCTCTGGCTTTCCGGCTAGGCCCGCATCATACCTCTTGCTCCGCGCAGGCTGGAAGGCTCAGCCTTCCAGCCTGGGCGGAGGAGGTTGGTTAGGGCACAAGCGCCACGGAAAGGCGCAGCCTTTCCGCGCAGCAGGCGGCA
>JBEKAD010000200.1:0-8221 GCA_050018435.1 Terriglobia bacterium | reverse complement strand
CGATGCTTAAGGCGATTCCGGTCAGAGCGCCCTTGCCGCCCATGGTAAAGGAGAAGGGAATTCCGATGAGGGTCACCACGAAGGCGATGAGGGGGAAGGAGAACTTGCGGTAAAACTGTACGGAAAGCCGGACGACGTCGAAGCCGCTCTGGCTGAGGTCGGCGATGTAGCGGCGCAATTCAATCGCGCTCATTTGTTCCGACGGTTTGACTTCCTTTTTGAAGTAGCCGGGTTCTTCCGTCAGCTCCTTGAAAGTCGCCACCGAAAACGGCATGTAGTCGGTAACCCGGTCGCCAGTCAGGTCCCGTTCCCACCCGTTTTCCAGGATCCAGCCGTGGATCGATCCTTCCCAAAACGCGCGTGCCGCTTGCAAACGGCGGGTCATGCGGAAAGTAGCGGGGTCGAATTCGAACACCGAGAAGTTGGCGAAGACATTCTGGTCAGGGTCGAAAAAGGTGTAGTTGTAGATGCGGCTGGAGGTCCCGAAAATCCACTGGTGACCGGGCCGATAGAAGGTCTGCGCGGGTTTGCCCTTGATTTGATTGCGGAAGCCGTTCTGGCGCTGGTTCGTTTCCGGCAGCACCCGGTCGGCAAACAAAAACATGCCCGCGCTGAGCAGTGCAGTCACGGCCAGCACGGGGACCGACAGCCGGTAGAGGCTGACCCCGGCGGACTTAATCGCGGTGACTTGGTTGGTTTTGGTCAGCAGCCCGAAGTTTACCAAGGTTGCCACCAGGATGCTGAGCGGCAGCATCAGGTAAACCACCTGGGGAAGGAGAAACCAGTAATAATCCACCACCACTCGGGCGGAAATCTGGTTGCGCACGATGTCACCCAAAACCTGGAAGAAATCGAAGATGATGTACACATCCGTGAAGGTGATGAGAAGGATGACGAAATAGAAGATCCAGCCGCGGATGACGTAGATATCCAGGATTTGCAGGAATCGCCCGCCGACTTTGGCCGGCGCCGGTAGGGCGGAGGGGCGTGGCGAATGGCTCCGGTGAGCGCGCCATTGCTGCCAGCGTTTCACGATGTCATCGAACGCATCCTGGAGGCCCAACAGGCGAGTCCGCACGTGGTGAACGTTGGAGAGCATGAAGATGCCGACCAGGGCAAACAGGACGTTGGCCAACCAGAGCCCGATGATCGGTGAGACGTGCCCCTGCATGGCAAAGGTCCGGCCGAAGGCCATCAGGATGTAGTACACGAAAAACAGCAGGAGGCTGAGCATCAAGCCCACGGACTTGCCGCCCTTGCGCGTGGAAATTCCCAGCGGGATGCCCACCAGCGCCAGGACGATAGCCGCCACGGGCAAGGCAAAGCGCCAATGCAACTCCACCAGGGCGGGCTGGTGATCGCGGGGCTGGTGAATGCGCTGCCAAAGCTGGGTGACGTTGAGATAGGGTGGCGAGCTGCGCTCTGCCGCCTCCGTGCCCCCCTTCTCAATGTCGATGGGAATTTCCGTATCCGTGAAGGAAGCAATGGAGTATTCTTCCGGGCGCTGTGGATCGTAGTCGTGCGTCGTACCCTGCTCAAGGTGCAGCACAAAGCGGTTGCGGGCGGCTTCGTTGACAAGCACTCCGCTTTCCGCTAACGTAACCTTGGCTTGGTTGCGCTGGGTCAGATCGGCGATAAACACGTGGGTCCAGCTTGACCGGGAGCTGGTTACATCCTCCAGGTAAAGCAGTAGATTGGGGAATTGCTCGATGAACACGCGCGGTTGGATCTCGTAGGGTACCTGGCTGGCTTCCAGCCCGGTTTCCATGCGGTTCATTTTGCGCATGGCTTGGGGGGCGAGGAATAGGGCCATCCATAGGGTCACCGCCCAGCCCGTTACCGCCAGGAGCATGACGGGGCGCACAAAGCAGGCAAGTCCGATCCCTGAGGCGCGCACCGCGATGACCTCGCCATCCGCAGCCATGCGGCTCAGCCCAATGAGCGTCCCCACCATCACGGCCAGGGGGATGGTCATCATCAGGATTTGGGGCACCGGCAGAAGGAACAGCGTCGCCATGTCGCGCAGGGGAACATTGTGCCGCACCACCAGTTCCAGAAGGTTGCCCAACTTGCTGATGAAGACCACAAAGGTGAAGACCAGCAGCCCCAGCAGGGAGTGGGAGAGAATCTCTTTCAGGATGTAGCGGGTCAGAATCCGCATAAGTTCGATCAGGGGAAGCGGCTCGCGGGAGCATTCGATCGGTTACCTATCGGGCCGCCCCGTGTTATGCTAGCACACCGATTTCGACTGCGTAAAGGAATTGGCCTCGACGAGCCTCATGCCTCCAACCTACCTCATGCTCCTTTGGCACATGCACCAGCCTTTCTACCAGGACTTGGCGGAGGGCGTTTACACCATGCCCTGGGTGCGTTTGCATTCCCTGAAGGATTACTACGGCATGGCCGCGGTCATGCGGGATTTCCCCTCCGTCCACGCCACGTTCAATCTGGTACCCTCCCTCGTTTTGCAGATTGAGGATTACGCCCGCGACACGGCGCATGAGCCCGCCTACGATTTGGCCTTCAAGCCCGCGAGCGACATGGCTGCGGTCGACCGCGAGGCCTTGCTCGCCTCCGCCTTTCAGATCAATCGCGACAATCTGCTCAACCGTTACCCGCGCTTCCGCGAGCTGTGGGAGAAGTCACAGAAATCCAGCTCGGCTACGGCGGCAAAGTTGTTCGCGCCCCAGGATATTGTTGACCTTCAGGTGCTCTCGCAGGTGGCATGGTTCGACGAGATTTTCCTGGCGGGCGACTCCGAAGTGGTGCGCTTGGTGAAGAAGGGAAGGGGTTACAGCGAAAGCGACAAGACGATTGTTCGCAAGAAAGAATTAGAGTTATTGAATGTGACACTGGAAGAATATCGGACGGCTGCCGAGCGCGGGCAAATCGAGATTTCCACTTCCCCCTTTTACCACCCCATCCTGCCTCTGCTCTGCGACACGGCGATCGCGCAGGAGTCGCACCCAGGGGTGAAGCTGCCGCGCCGCCGCTTCCGCCATCCGGAGGATGCGCGCGACCAGTTGCGGGGAGCGGTGGCGCTCCACGAGCGGGTTTTTGGCCGCCGGCCCCAAGGGTTGTGGCCGAGCGAAGGCAGCGTTTCCGATGAGGTTCTGCGCTTGGCCGCCGAGGAAGGTTTTGTCTGGGCGGTGACGGACGAAGGCGTCCTGGGGCGGACCAAGCAAATGGGATTTTACCGGCGCGGCGATGGCACCCTGCAAGGCGGGGAAGAACTCTATCGCCCCCATGCCTTCGCGACGGGTGGGAAGCCCATCTCGCTATTCTTCCGTGACCACCAGCTTTCCGATTTGATTGGCTTTGTCTACTCCCGTATGGACCCCCAGGCGGCCGCGGCCGACCTGCACCAACGGATCAAAGCGGCAGGACGGAGCAACCTCCAGCGGCCCGCGGTCGTATCCATCATGCTGGACGGGGAAAACGCCTGGGAGTATTACCCCGGCAACGGGCGGGAATTCCTGAAGGCATTTTACGGGCGCATCGCCTCGGACCCGGAACTTCGCGCCGTGACGGCCAGCGAGGCGCTGAAGCTCACCGAACCGGGCGCCCTACCGCATATCGTTCCCGGCTCGTGGATCAACGCCAATTTCGACATCTGGATTGGCGCGGATGAGGACAATCGCGCGTGGGACTTGCTCAGCGAGGCTCGAGATTTTTATGCGCAGCACGCGGATAGTCCCCAGGTGACACCTGAAAACCGCCGCTTGGCGCAGCAGGAACTGTGGGTGGCGGAGGGAAGCGACTGGTGCTGGTGGTACGGGCCGGAGCACTCCACCGCCAACGACGAAGAGTTCGACTTGCTCTACCGCAAGCACCTGAGCAACATCTACCAACTGCTGGGGGCCTCGCCCACGGATGAGCTGGCAATGCCCATCAAGCGTCCACGCGTGCATGCCCGAACGGTGGCGCCCTCGGCGCAGATTCACCCCACGATTGATGGCCGGGTCACCACCTATTTCGAATGGATGGGGGCGGGGCTATGCCAGCCGGACTACCATTCCGGTTCGATGCACGGCGTGGCCCAGTTGGTGGAAGCGCTGTATTACGGCTACTGCGATAAGGCGGTCTATATCCGAGTGGACCTGGGCGAGACCTTCCTGCGCGCTCATCCCGACTTCGAAATCCGCGTCAATGTTGACAGCGAGACCCCTGCCCGTTTGCACGCGACGATCGGCGAGGGGGGCGTGAAGGCCGTGGAGTTTTGGAAGGGCGGGGAAGCCCTGCCGCTGCCTCTGGGGACCGGTGACCAGGTGCAAGTGGCTTTTCGCCAGATTTTCGAACTCCGGCTCGATTACAGTATCCTGGGCGTTATGCCGCACGAGCGGATCAGCTTGCAGGTTTCCATCTGGATGAGCGGACTGCCCCTCCAGGTCCTCCCCCAGGAAGGTTGGCTGACCCTCGAGTTGATGGAAGACTTGACAAGCTGGTAAAGCCCTTCATAAGTGCGAATTGCTTGACCTTGAATTTGGAATCGGGCTTGAAAGGGCAAGAAGCTCTAGCGGCAATGTCGTTCACCAACGCCTTATCGAGGGAACCGTTCCTCCCTTCACCCGCTCGCCCCCAGTTCCTATGTCGACGCGGCGACAAAGGGAAGAACGCATTTAGATTCAGTAGCCTCGCCACCTCGACGCAGTAATTACTGGCAACGGAAAACTGACAACTGAAGACTTACCACATCTCCAATTAAGAGCCGCGGACCTGGCGAACAGGCCCGCGCCAGACGGATCACCAGTCCCTCCTGCACGGCATCGGCGGGGTCATATTTCTTCCAGAGTCCCTCCAGCAGTTCATGGAAGTGGACCGGCTCTTCGCCCAGGGCGCGCGTCGCCACCTCCTCCGCCGGCGCGTAAAACCCATGGCGCAGGTGGGCGGCGCGGATGCGCTCGCGGCCCTCGGCCGTCGCCGGACCATGGGAAAGCTTCTGGTTCCGCCGAATCGCGGCCACCTTCCTCTCGGTCATTCGCGGGCTTTTTACCAAAGACATTGAAAACCTCCAAAAGGCAGTGGATAGTGGAGAGTGGGTAGTGGTCAGTCAGCGTTCGGGAGCCAGAAGCTAGAAGTTAGGAGCTAGAAGCTAGAAGGCAGGAGTCGGCATGCTGTCTGCCGTTTACCGTCTACTGCCTACTGCCTTCACCCCGCCCCCAGCACCTAGCCCTGACACCCGACCCCTGGCACCTGACACCTAGCCGTACTGCGTGAAACCACGCGGGCACAGTTCTCCACACTAGAGGCTAGCATGTGTGCTCCGATAGGCCAGACAGATAGGTACACATTGTCCGGCCGCAGGAAGAATCGTGTCGGATTATCTTCCCAATTTCCTGCCGGCAGGAAACGGTGTCCCGGGATCGGGGATTTCCGAGGGAGGGAACAGCAGAGTAGGGGTCAGGTATCAGGTGTCAGGGCTAGGTGCTGGGGGCTAGGTGCCGGGGAAAACCCCCAAAACCCAGCCCCGAGTCCCGAGTCCCGTCCATGGCACCTGGAACCTAACACCTCCTTTGCTCTGCGCGGGTGGCGCCGACATTGCCTTTTGTGTCGGCGACCGTTAAGAAGCCAGGACAGGCCAGGGTTAGGACGCATGCACCGAGATGTTGCGCGTGTTGCCGGAGCGCATACATGAAAAGCAATGTGTGCGCCACCCGCGATTTTCGAGTTTCGTTTGCAATCACTCAATTGCTCAATCACCAGACGGCTCGATGGCCGATGACCCGATGGCCGATGATCCGATCTCCCCACGGGACTGGTGGGAGCTGGCGGCTCACCTCCGTCGGCTTGCACAGCGGCACGCTGGCGTATAATTCCAGCTTGGAAGGTTAGGGCAGGGAATTTTTGCCGGAAAGACCTTGAAGACCTTATGATATCGGAAGCGAGAGCAGCCTGAGCAGGCGTCGAAGGGGGTTTATGACCGAGAGACTTTTCGATCGGGAGCTCTTTGAATGGTAGTGGGTCAGCTTGGTTTTCTTGTGGCGGCGGCCTCTGACCGCCGGCTTTTGATTCAACAGATTCCGGCGCTCCCGTCCTGCGTTAGGGCAGGCTGCGAGCGCCGCTACAGCAAACTGACCTACTACCCCTTGAATTCTCCCGGCGCTGTCTGGGCGCCTCCTACGGTGGAATCGAACGAGGCACGGAAATTCTGTCCGTGATGAGGGTTTTATGCAACTCAGAAGAGACCCGATTACGCAGAGCTGGGTGATACAACAGGAGGCCGAGGACAGTTGGGCCCGAAGTGGAATCTGTCCTCTTTGCCCCGGCCATGAAGCGCTGTGCCCGCCGAATCTTTATGTGTATCCGTTGGCCCCAGCGAGCTGGCAAGTTCGCGTCATTCCGCACCGCAATCCTGTTTACCAAATTGAAGGAGACCCCGCGCGACAAGCTGAGGGTCTTTACGACAAGATGCGCAACCTGGGTGCTCACGAGGTGGTGATCGAACATCCCGATCATACGTTGCAACTTGCAGATCTCAGCGACGATCAGGTTATCCAGGCCCTGCGCGCCTACGTGGCGAGAATCACGGATTTGAAGAAGGACCTGAGATTCCGCTATGTAACCCTCTTCCGGAATGTCGGGCCAGAGGCCGGACAAGAACTGGATCATCCTCACTCTGAGATTACGGCCACCCCTTTTATTCCGCGGCGCAGCGCCTACGAGTTGCGCGCTGCACTTGCGCATTACGAAAACAAAGAGCGCTGTCTTTTCTGCGACATCGTAAAACAGGAGTTAGACGAACAGGTGAGAACCGTGGTGTGGAATGAACTTTTCTTGGCTTTCTGTCCGTTTGCCTCCCGTGTCCCGTATGAGACCTGGGTCTTACCGATCTATCACCATGCCTCATTCGAGGAGGATGTGACCTCGCCGGAAAAAGAGTTGCAGCTTGCGCGTTTGTTGAAATCCGCCTTACGCCGGTTATCGATTGTGGCCAAGGCATCTCACCTGGTTCTTCATACATCGCCCAACCTCAACGTTAAGGCTTACCGAGCAGGCTCTTGGCGAACCCTCGCCGAGGACTACCACTGGCACATTGAAATCCTGCCGATCATTCCAGGGAAGGCCCGCTCTTACTCCATTAAAGAAGTCTACTTTAATTCGCTACCCACACCTGAGGTCGCAGCGAAAGAACTGCGTGAGGCGGGAACCACCGGAAGATAGCGGATAGCCACGCAGTGGAGTTCTGACCGTGGATTTTCCCCTTGATGGCGAAGGCATAGCCTGCGGGAAGGAGGCGCTCGCCAATGCGGGTTTGCTGAGGCCTGACTTTTTCCTCCTGAGCATCCGCGCAAGCCATGTTTTAAGGAAGCGCCTCAGACCTGGCTGACTCACAGTTTCCCAGTCGATCATCTGCGACAACCTGGGGGCACTGCTCAGCGAGCTGCGTCGGCGAGCGTTGATGCAATGAGTTCAGTGGCCGCCCGAAGCTTCGGAGTATCGGCCTCCGTCATACGGCCAACATCACCGTACTTGAAGACGCCACCACTTGCCCATTCCACCACTTCACCGATGGCTTGCTTCTTGGTCGTGGCAACACGGCGTGCCGCCGTCAGCAAATCATTGCGAAGCTGGTTGAACCCCGAACTTGCAGCCGACCCGTTGCCACTGTTGTGCGCAGGAGGCGAGGCGGCCCCGTCGGTGGGTGGCTTGCCCGATCCGTTCCCGCCCGTTGGGGCAGTGCTGTTCTCAGGAGGCGAAGGCTTCATTCTCGGTTGCGGTGCGGTAGCGACCGGCATCGTATCAGAAGGAGAAACTGCCGCAGCGCCTTCGCTGGCCGAAGAGCCATTCACCGATGCCGGATAGAACTCAGCCGCGACCTCCGGCGCCTGCTCTTGCTCGTCCTCGACGACTTCAGAGACCTTCCCACCCGAGCCGAGCAGCTTTCGAGTCTCGGCGAACAGCTGGGCGTTCTCCGTCAAGTTAGCGATAAGTTTCCGCATGTCGTCGCCTTCGACCTCGAGACTCAGCGCCCAGATGGAGGTGGTCTTCTCCTTTTTCTCCTTCCGATCGAAGTAAGAGACCTCTTCCGGACAAACCGCCAGCTTGCCCGTGATCCAGGCCAGGCGACCACCCGTGAAAGTCTGGGTCTCCTGCAAGGCGGAGTGGATCATGCGAATGGACAGGTAGTGCTCCAGGTTCAACACCTTCTCCTGCCGCCCGAAGCAGCGCTCATGCCGGGCCACCCTCTTGCCCTCATGCCAGATCTCCGCCTACGCGGCAT
>JBEKAD010000199.1:0-8223 GCA_050018435.1 Terriglobia bacterium | reverse complement strand
GACCCATTCGCGGAGCTCATGGCGAGCTCTGAAGGTCGGCGCTACAAGGTCTGGGAGCGCAGACCTGTTTTTCAAGGTCTGCGGCTTTTCTCACCAACCGTGCCCAAGGGCCGCGGACCTACAAAACAGGTCCGCGCTACGCTTACTGCGCTTGCTTGGTATTGGAGGACAAGAAGCCACAGCCGTGCAGAATAGGGAACGCTACCCACGATTAGCGACCAGGGCCAGGGCTCGGCGGCGCAGACTGATTCGCTGACTGCCGCGCCAAGCTGAGGGCCAGGGCCTTACAGGGGTCCCGTTTTTCCCGGAGCTCGGCAGGAGTGGGAATGCACAAATGGTCGGGATTGACGCCGCGGTTTTCCAGTTCCTCGCCTCCCGGAAGCAGAACGCGCGCTACCGCCACTTCCACGCCGTAGGGAATGATCGTGTCCTGTCCAACCTTTTCCGAAAAGTAGCTCGCCGCGTTCACCCGACCGGAAGTCTTGTCGCCCACGACCACGGCCCGGCGCGAAATCTGAAAGTAGCGGGCGAACATCTCACCCGCACTGGCGGTCTCGCTGTCCACCAGGACGATCATGGGCCCCGCGATCGTAGGGTGCTCGGGCTTGGCCGTGAGCGACTCGGTCCGCTTCCGGCCCACCGCCTGGGCGATTTCCGTCGGCTGCTCCACAAAGAAACCAGCAAGGAATTTGAGGTCCTCGATCGCGCCGCCCAGATTACCGCGCAGGTCAACGACGACGACTCGGGAGTCGCGCGCCTTCTTCATGACGCTGTACAAGTAGTCCCGGTCGGCCATAAAGGAAGCCACGCGCACATAGCCCACTGCATTGCCGAGGTCATCGTACCCGACGTCGTTGAACTGCTTCTGCTGGTCTTCCGCTTCACGAAGAAGTTGGTTGAAGTTGAAGGCGTCGAAGACCTCCATCACCCTCGGCTGGCTGGTCATCTTGGCCCGCACTTCCACGTCGCTGGGCGGGCCGCCATCTCGGCTGGCTCTAAGCTGCATTACGTCTACCGGGTGCAAAGCACGCAGGTAGAGCATGAGCTGGAAGAACGTACTCCTCTCAGCCCTGAAGCCGTTGATGGTGAGCAGTTCATCTCCCGGCCGGAGCCCCGCCTCCCATGCCGGACCGTTCTCCTTGACCTTGTAGATCAGGATTTTGTCTCCGTAGGGCTTTGCCTCGAAGCCGAACTCGCGCTTGACATTGCGCTGAGGGGCGACGAACACGGTGTGCGAGTCGTGCAGGCTGTCGAGAAGGGCAAAAATAGCCAGGAACATGTCACCCCAGGAGTTCGAGCGGGAAATCTCCTTTGAGGCTTGCGCCGTCAGTCTCTGCCAGTCCAACCCGCGCAGGCTTGGGTCGTAGAAGTTTCTCTCCACATCTTGTGATACCTGACGGAGCATCCACTTGGCTTGTTCGCGGTGCAATTGAAGGTCTTGCGCCCTGGCTGAAAAGCAGGGGAACGTCAGCAGAATCACCAAATTGAGGGTTACTTTCTGAGGACGGAAAGGCAAAGGGAAATCTCCGCTCGTCGTGCTGGGGCCTTTGATCTGAATGACTCCCAAGCGCCTGGCTTGCTCCTCCACCGTGGCGTACGTGGGAACCCGCATATTGAACCATATTTCCATTTTGAACTCAACCAAGTGAGGAATCACGGCTGGTCTCCGGCGAAGGCCCTTGGTAGAATGAAGGGGGTTCTCCTCAGGCGGGCAAAAAGAACAATGTCGATGGGCTTTTCGGAAAAATACGACGTGGTGGTGGTGGGCGCGGGGCACGCGGGCTGCGAAGCGGCAATGGCAGCGGCGCGCATGGGCCTGAAGACCGCCCTTTACACCATCAACCTCGACCTGATCGCACAGATGTCGTGCAATCCTGCGGTGGGTGGAATCGCCAAGGGCCACTTGGTGCGCGAAATCGACGCGCTGGGCGGGGTGATGGGCGAGGTCATCGACGCCGTGGGAATCCAGTTCCGCCTGCTCAACACCAGCCGCGGCCCGGCGGTTTGGTCGCCACGGGCACAGGCCGACAAGAAGCTTTACCGGGGGAAGATGCGGCAAGTGCTCGAGTCGGAGCCGAACCTGCGCATCAAGCAGGCGGAAGTCATCGATCTAATCGTGGAAGCAGGGGCGGTTCGCGAACCGCCCCTACCTGCCGGATCGAACGGACGCGTGCGCGGTGTACGCCTGCGCGACGGGCGGACGGTGGAGGCGGGCGCGGTCATCATCACCACCGGAACTTTTCTCAACGGCTTGATCCATTGCGGAGAAAACCAATATCCGGCCGGACGCTCGGGCGAGCCGCCCTCGGTGTTGTTGGGCGAGGCGCTTCGCCGTCTGGGCTTCGAAGTGGGCAGGCTCAAGACCGGCACGCCGCCGCGGCTCGATGCCCGCACCATTGATTTCTCGAAGTTTCAAGTGCAGGCCGGCGATCCGATTCCCACCCCTTTCAGCTTTCGCACCAGGGCCATCACCCAGCCGCAGACGGTTTGCTGGATTACTTACACCAATGCGCAGACCCATCGCGCCATTCGGGAGAACGTGCATCGCGCCCCACTCTACTCCGGGCAGATCAAAGGTATCGGGCCCCGCTATTGCCCTTCCCTTGAAGACAAGATCGTGAAGTTTCCTGACAAGCCGCAGCACCAGATTTTCCTTGAACCGGAGGGCTTGGATACCAACGAGATTTACGTCAACGGCATGTCAACCTCCATGCCCATTGATGTGCAGATGGCCATGGTGAAGTCGATCCCGGGCCTCGAGGGGGCGGACATGATCCGCCCCGGCTATGCCATCGAGTACGACATGGTGCAACCCACCGAACTCTACCCGTGGCTGGAGACGAAGAAGATCCAAGACCTGTTTCTCGCCGGGCAGATCAATGGAACTACCGGTTATGAAGAAGCGGGTTGCCAGGGGATGATGGCAGGAATCAATGCCGGACTGCGCGTGCAAGGGAAGGCGCCCCTGACCATCGACCGAACGCAGGGGTATGCGGGAATCCTCATCGACGACTTGGTGAGCAAGGGAGTGGACGAGCCTTACCGCATGTTCACCTCGCGCGCCGAGTTTCGTTTGCACCTGCGCATCGACAATGCCGACGAACGCTTGACTCCGCTGGGATACCAGGTCGGCACCATCAAGCAAAAGGACTACGAGGCGTTTCTGGAAAAGAAGCTGCGCATCAGCGCGGCAACGAAGTTCCTGCTCGAGACTCGTTTGGACCCGCGCTCGCGCGTGGGCCAGGAAATCTACACCAAACTGGGATTGATGGAAGGCGGAAATCTCACCGCACCCTCTCCTTTAACCGGCGCGCAGCTCTTGAAACGCCCGGAATTGACCATCGATGACTTGATGGAATGGGTCAGTGAGGGACTGCCAGGCTTGGGTAGGGACGGTTCCCGATCAGATCGGGACAGGTCGCGAACCGCCCCTACAGAGCGCGCGGATTCGTTGGTAGGGGCAATTCATGAATCGCCTGTGCTCTCCCGCGAGGAAGCTCGGCGCGTGGAAACGGATTTCAAATACGAAGGCTACTTGCAGCAGCAGGAACGACAGATGGAACGGATGAAGCGCGCCGAATCGCGGCGCATTCCGGAATGGTTCGATTACCGCAGGGTGTCCGGCCTTTCGCGCGAGGTCGTGGAGAAGCTCACCAAAGTGCGCCCCCTGACGCTGGGGCAGGCCTCCCGCATCCCCGGCATCACTCCCGCCGCCGTCTCCCTCGTCAATTGCTACATCGAAATATTCCAGCGAAGGGCGGCGGAACAGACGTCGGCATGAGCGAGAATGGATATTGCTTCCCTGACGGGATATACTGAAGGTCAAATGCGACAGGGAAGTTTGGAGTCGAGTTTATGACGAAGCTGCTCGAAAAGGCTTTCACGGAGGCGTCGAAGCTCCCACAA
Source organism: Terriglobia bacterium (assembly GCA_050018435.1). Lineage (GTDB taxonomy): Bacteria > Acidobacteriota > Terriglobia > UBA7540 > UBA7540 > Bog-366. Next base: position 4,317 of record JBEKAD010000199.1, on the reverse strand, counting down.
CCGGAGCAGGATTCGCTTGCCCGCCAGTTACTCGCCGATCTTGCCTCGGAGCGCCGCTGGAGCGAAGCCTTCGCCAACTCGCAGGACCAACTCGGGAAACTCGCCAATGAAGCTTTGGCCGAGTTCGACGCTGGAGAGAAAGTCAGGAAGGCTAGGCTTGGAATATGACCATGGAAGCGATTAAAGCAGCCATTGAGCAGCTCCCCGAGCCAGAGCGCAGGGAATTGGCAGACTGGTTCATGGAGCTTGAAGAACAAGCTTGGGACGCCGAAATGGAGCGCGATTTTTCTCCCGGTGGCCGTGGCCATCATCTGGTCGAAAAGATCGATCAGGAGATCGACAACGCTAAATTCGCTCCGTTGGAAGAGGGCTTGCCCTCTCGGCAAGAGCGGCATTGAACTTCACCTCTCACGCCTCTCAGGAATTCTTGGATGGTTAGATCGCCAACGAGACAGTTTCCGAGTAGACCGTTCGCGTCTTGGACACGGGGCGGCCTTTAGCATGGCATTCCGCGATATAAATCCTCATCGCTTCAAGAATGCTGGCCTTGGCCTCGCCAATCGTCTTCCCCAGCCCATACACGCCGGGAAAGTCTTTGCTGTAGGCGTAGTATTTCCGGCCCTCCCGTTCAACCGTGACAGGATAGGTATACATTTCCATAACCCTATCTTATCATGATGCCTGTATGGTCAAAACCACGACCGTTTGGCAGGACTCCATCATAAGTGCCAGGCGCCGGATTGCGATCCCTAGCCGAATCGCCAAGGCGTTGCGACTCAAGAAGGGCGACCACATGCTGATGCGCATGGTGGGTCAGCGCGTCGAGATGATTCCCGCGAGCCTCATCCCCAAAGACCAGCTTTGGTTTTGGACCCCCGAATGGCAGAAGAGAGAACGAGAGGCAGACGAAGATATTGCCCAAGGCCGGGTCAAGGAAACTGCTTCTGTCGACGAGCTATTAAAGGACTTGAAATCATAAGCCCGCATGGGCCCTACTATAAGGATCTCAAATCGATAGCTGCTAAACTCCAATACAGGAGCTCATGATGCTAAATCATTTATCCCGACGTGCATTTCTCGGTCAGACGGGAACGATGGCCGCACTGGCCGTGGCGAATCCCCCCGTGTGGGGTAGGCCGGAGACCTCAAGTGTCCGGCCCCTGCGGTTGGGTGGTCCCATTTTTCTCAAATCGCAGGACCCCGCGGAGCTTGCCCAGGAGCATCGCCGGTTGGGGTACCGTGCCGCTTATGCTCCCCCTGTGGAGATCCATGATACGGACAGAATAAAGGCCATCATTAAGGAATTCGCCGCGCGGGATGTGGCCCTTGCGGAAGTGGGCGCATGGCGCAACATGCTCGATCTGGATCTAGAGAAGCGGCGCCAGAACCTTGCGTACGTGCAGGAGCGGCTTGCCCTGGCCGATATGCTGGGCGCGCGCTGTTGCGTCGATATTGCCGGCTCCTTCAATCCCCATTCGTGGTGCGGCCCCGATCCCAAAAACCTCACGGAGGAGTTTATCGACGCAACCGTGGAGAATTGCCGCCACGTCATCGACGCCGTCAAGCCCACCCGCACCAAGTTCTCAATTGAGATGATGCCCTTCAACTTCCCAACGGGACCGGACGATTACCTGAAGTTGATCAAGAAGGTGGACCGCAAAGGGTTCGCCGTTCATCTGGACGCCTGCAACGTCATGAACTGCCCGGAGCGAATGTACAACAACGGCACCGTCATCGACGAGTGCTTTCAGAAGCTGGGAGCATGGATTGTATCCTGCCATGCCAAAGACTTGAGCTGGGAGGACTACGTCCAAGTATCCTTGCGCGAAGTCATTCCGGGCCGCGGCCAGATTGATTACCGCGCCTATCTGCGAGGGCTTTCGGGGCTTCCGGTTGACGCTCCCCTGATGCTGGAACACTTGAAATCCGCTGAGGAGTACGACGAGGGGCGGCACTACATTCGGAGGGTGGCGCGTGAAATGGGTCTTTCCTTCGGCGCCGAAGGCGCGTGAAGCCGCATCTCACCGTGGCGCGTCAGCCCTGCTAGGAGCCCGCTTGCCATTTTTCGTAAGCCTGCTGCACTTCGGGCTCGGGGGTCGATGCCAAGCGCATCGGCGACGCGGTTGATGTAGTGGAACTCCACGGCACAGTGGGAGGTGTCGCCGGCGTTGCTTCCTGCGCCTGATTTTGTCACGGTCATGACTCGGTGAAATCGATCGTGACCGGCTTCTCACGGAACCCGTGTGTCTTAAAGCCTAGGTAGATAGTTCCGATAACCAGCCAGACTCCGCCCACGATTTTTGCCACGATATGCAGGTTGAGCCAGATCCAGCCGCAAAATCCGAAGCCGAACAGCGGAAGAAGGACATCTCCGAGGAGATTGACGGGGCGGCCGGTGGCGCGTCTGATGCCAAACTGCCAAAACGTTGAGAGATTAACTCCCATGAAGGCGATGAAAGCGCCGAAATTCAGCAACTCCGCTGCGTTCTCGTAGCCATGGCCGTTGATGGACAGAACCACTCCACCGCCGAAGGCGAGGATGGCAATGATCCCGATGTTGTAGTTTGGGGTGTTGCGCTTCGGATCCAGGTGGCCGAAGACCCTGCGCGGAAGAACGTTGTCGCGTCCCATACCGAAGAGCAAGCGCGCAGCCCCCAGGCCCCCCGTGAGCGCGGCGCCTGCCCCCGCGAGGATGGTCAACGCCGTCATGCCAAGGAACAGCCAGCGCCCCCCCACGCGCATGCAAACGTCCATAAAAGCGCCCGTGATGTTGTCGAAATGAAAGGTCGGCCACACGCGCTGGCCTAAGTAGACCTCGATACTGCTAAACACGCCGGTAAACAAGCAGACCAGAACGGTGGCCAAGAGCACATTGCGCTTGGGGTTTTCGACATCCTCGGCCAGCGTCGTCACGCCGTCAAACCCGATGTAGGTGAGCGCGGCCAGCGGCACGGCGCTGCGGATGACCCGGTAGTCAAACGTTTTCGGATCGTAGAAAGGCAGTGAGGAAAAAATTCCATCCCAGCGATCCAGGTGGAAAAGGTAGCGGACGGCCAGGACCACAAATACCGCGATGACCACCGACATCAGGGCGAGGAGCAACTTGTTGGCCAAGGCGCTGGTGCGAATGCCGCGCAAGTTCATGAAGGTTGTTGCTCCAATGAACACCGCCATCAGGGCGTAGGTGGGAATCCAGTGAACCCATCCATGAATCGTCTCACCCACCCAGACCGCGTTGAGGAGGGGTTGCAGCAAGTAGTCGAGAAACATCGCCCAGCCCACCAGGAATCCCAGGTGGAGATTTAAACCACGGCCCACATAGGTGTAAGCCGACCCGGCGGACGGGTACAGGGCTGCCATGCGTCCGTAACTGAATGCCGTGATCATCATGGCCAACATGGCGATCAGGATGGTGTCCACAATGTAGCCGTGCGAGCGTTCTTGCACGACCCCGAAGAGGGGAATGGGGGCGATCGGCTGAATCAGCACGATGCCGTAAAAGATCAGATCCCACAGAGAAAGCACGCGGCGCAAGCGCGGCGCGACCGAGGAACCATTCGCCTGAACTGAAGGTGTTGCGTCGCCCATAACGATTCTCTCTCTTCTCGATCACCCCGAGCGAGCTGGCAGTCTCCTGCAAAAGCCCGCCAGTATCTCATGAGTGTCTTGGATGGGTAAACGCGAATTTCCGTCCGGTAGTGGTTCAGTTTGATGTTGTTGCGGCGAGTTTACCTCGCCAATTGGCGGCGTAAAGCCGCCTCTACGCCAAACTGTACCACTACCTTCCGTCCGCGTGCCACCGGCGCGAAACATTGTTGCCCACTTGCACCTCCTCGCCGGCTTCGCGTTTCCGAGGCAGCTATGTTACGATGCGAGATTAGCGAAATTTCGGCGGTATGCGAATTGTCAGGGCCTATCGAGGCTTGACAAAAGCTTAAAGGCATTAACAAAGGCGAATAGTGAATCTCAATACTCCTCAACGCCCGCGCATTCTCAGTGGGATGCGGCCCACCGGCAAACTCCATCTCGGCAATCTGGTGGGCGCTCTCCAGAATTGGGTGAAGCTGCAAGATGAATACGACAGCTTTCACTTCGTCGCCGACTGGCACATGTTGACGACTGGCTACGACAATACGCTCGATTTGCGCCAGGACACCTGGGAGATGGTTGCGGACTGGCTGGCTTGCGGGCTTGACCCCGCCAAGGCAACGTTTTTTGTCCAGTCGCGCTTGCCGGAGCACGCGGAACTGCACCTGCTCTTTTCCATGGTCACGCCGCTCAGTTGGCTGGAGCGCGTGCCTACGTACAAAGAGCAAC
>JBEKAD010000198.1:0-8234 GCA_050018435.1 Terriglobia bacterium | reverse complement strand
GTGATTTCGCAGTCGGAAAACGATTCCGCTTGGGAAGCCCCGGTCCGAATTAAACGAGCCAAGCCCGCTTCCCTCTCGATTCCTGGCGACTTGGCAGCACGGGCGGCTTTCCTGGCCCGCTTGCATCGCGCGACCGACCTGGAGAGTTGGGTCGAACGCGTTCTGCGCGAGCGCGTCGAACTGGAAGAGTCCGCCTTCAGCGAGGCCAAGAAAAACCTCACGCCGTAATCGCGCGCAACTACGTCCAACCGGGTACCGCGGAAGTTGGCAGTGCGGAGGCATCCGTCAGCCGACGGATTCCCCCGCGGTTCTTCCTCCGGAAATCACATAACGCTTTCGCACATCGAGACCAATCAATGATGGGGTGGCGCATACATTGTTTTTTATGTATGCGACCCCTTGCCGTGTCAGGTAAACTGCGCCGATGCCGCGCCTGAAGCATTTTTACGACCAGAATCATTTCCACTACTTGACTGACAGCACCTATCGGAGAGTGCGCATTTTTGACTCCGACCGGTTCAAGCGCAAATTCGTGCAAACCCTAAACGACCTCAGAACCGAGTTGGGTTTTAAAATCTCTGGTTATGTGCTCATGCCCGAGCATTGTCACTTGCTCATCTGGCCGGGTGTTGCGGCGAATCCTTCCCAGATCATGCAAAAACTCTCGGAGCGCACTGCCAACTTCATTATTCGCAACCTGCGTCAGAATTTGGCTTTCCCCTGGTGCCAAAAGATGCTGAAGCGGTTTGAATTGCCGCCCACCGTACATCATCATGCGCACTATCGCGTTTGGAATCGGCGGGGGTACGATATGAACATCGGGAGCGAGAAGAAGCAAAACGAAAAGATCGACTACATGCACAACAATCCCCTCAAGCGAAGCTTAGTGGCACATCCCGGAGACTGGCCATGGTCGAGTTGGAGATTCTATTACCTGGAGGATAGCTCCATCCTGGCGATGGACCGGCTGCCTTGAACACCGGGCTCGAGAGGTCGCAATGCGGCGGCTTGGGTCGCATACATAAACGGCAATGTATGCGCCACCCGCGAGTTCACATGTTAACCATCGAGTGGACGTTCATCAAAGTAAGAGCCGCAGAGTTTGAACTGCACAAACTCTGCGCTACCTGCTACCTGCTCTGGGCGTGGAAGGCGCCGGCAACCTCGAGGGGGCGCCCGCTGGTCAGGTTTTCCCAGTGATTATCGGCGATCATGTCGCGGATCTGGTCAATCCGTTCGGGAGGAGGCGGGTGAGAGCGAAAGTACCCTGTCAGCGATTGGAGCGCGACTTGCGAGAGTTCCTGCCCGGGCGTTTTCGCCGGCGAAGAATATTCCCGCTCGAGCCTTGCAAAGGTCTCAAACATCCGGACCGCGCCGAGCGGTGAATAACCCGCCCATACGGCGAGCGCCGTTCCCCGGCGGTCGGCCTCGAGTTCCTGCGCCTTGCTGTAGCCTGCCTCGAACAATTCAATGGGCAAGGCGATCAGTCCACCGAGCGGCAGCTTGCGCACGCGCATTTCCAGTTGAACACGCTCGGCGCAATGGCGGCGGTCGATGTGCTCGACCTCGTGGCCGAGAACGTTCGCGAGTTCGTCTTCAGTGTCCATGAGCCGAATCAAGCCCGCGCCGATGAACACATGCCCGCCGGGCAAGGCGAAGGCATTGACGAAATTCCCGTCCGGGATGTAATGGAACTTGTAGGGTAGTGGGCGCTGAGCGCGACCCGCGACCCGAAGGCCGACTTTCTGGACATAGGTTTCAATTCGGGGTCCTTGGCCGGTTTTCTCGCCGGTCCAGTTCCCTTGATTAGCGTAACTACGCGCCAATTCATCGCCAATTCGGATTTCTTCCTGGTCGGAGAGCGGCGTGAGAGCGGCGGGCACACGTGCGAACTCGCGAAATGTGTCGGCGACGAAATTGAGCATTGCCCGCGGCCCCACCTCGACGTCCGCCTTGCGTGTTTCGCTGAGAACCAGAACAAAAACTCCCAGCCCGACGATGGATGCGAGAATCGCCCAGCGCTTCATAAGTACTTCCGAATGGCTTCGCGAAAGCGGATGGACATGTAGCCGACCAGGATCAGAGTCGCGCCCAATCCGATGCCCGTCAACCAAGGTGAATTCCCCTCAAATCTCCACAGGTCCAGCACAATTCTTGCCACGCACACCAGAAGCAGCCCGATGGCCGCCAGCCGGAAATTCCGCACACCGGCCCAGAGCGCGAAGACGAATACCACAAGCGCTTCCAGACCCCAGGCCAGCGTGACGAAGGCTTTTCGGATCTCAAGGCACAGAAGGACAGTCAATAAGCCGAAAGCAATGAAGAAGACGACCTGGTCAGGGTGGCGGGTCAGGGCCGCCAACAGCTTGGCGAACCGACCGCCTTCCCTTGGAACAGTTTCACGCACGCCGGGGCGGAGTTGGAGCGCAAAAGGAACGGCGAGGAAAAGCAGCGCCACCGTCACGCCCACGTAGAGAAGGCGCGTGTGCTCGGAAGGCAGCAGAAGGGGATGGCTCTCATAAAAATTGAACAGGACCGCCTTGTAAAGGACGGCGAGGCTGAGAATCAAACCTTGTTCGAGGAAAATCCTTCGATGCAATTTCCACGCCAGCGCCAGCAAACCCACAATCATGGCCGCCCAGGCCACCACCACCCAGTTCGGATCGAGCTCAGCGCGCATCAGGGCGGCAACCGTGATGCTGCCGAAATAGCAGAGAAGCGGAGGAGCTTTCAGCTTGCGGTCGCGCTGGAGGGAATCATCAGTGCCGGCCGCCAGCCGCGCGTACACGTAGAAAAAGGCGGCGGCCAGAAACAGCATGGTCCAAACCCGCGGGCTGATTTCACCGGGATTACCCGTGGCGTTGATATTGACGTAGAACATGCGCGCAAAGCTTCCCCCCAGGGCGGCGTAGCTCTGCCAGCGCAGCGAGTTGGATCGCTGTCCGAATCCCAGCTCGAACAGGACGATTCCAAACAAGGCCCATGCCACTGCAACCGCCACCGGTTGGAGTTCGTACCAGATAAGGAGGAAGAGGAGTGTCGAGGCAGCCCAGGTGTAGGCCTCGGGAATTTGCCATTGCTTTGCCGTCTCCAAGCTGCCGCTCCACGGCGAGCAGAGGTAAAGAAAAGCCACGCAGATCCCCACGGTGGCAAGCAACAGTCCATCAAAATGACCCAAGGTGGCAGAAGAATACAGGTTGACGGTGAGAGCGGAGACGATTCCCGCTGCCGCAAGGCAGTGACCCTGGACCGCCAAACTTCGCCGCTTGAGCGTGCTTCCGAGCACCACGAGGGCCAAGGCCATGCCGCACCAGATGGGGGCGGTATAATCGCAAGGGGTTTCATACCACGCCAGCGCGGCAAGAAGCCCCGTGCCCAGCCAAGTGTGCAAAGCGCTGATTTCTCTGGCGCCCTCGAACTCGACCAGCGCCGCCCAGCGCGAGCACACGTAGAGCAATGCTGCCACAATCGACACGGCCACCAGGCGGAGCATGTCGTGCGTGTGAGGCCCTGTTCCCGCCAGATTCAGGAACACCGCCCCCAGAAAGGCGGCAAGCGCAAGCATATAAGATTGGAAGGAAAACCTTTTGAGTTCGAATGTGCGTCCTACCGCCGCGAGGGCCAATGCCAACACAATCCAAGCCGGCGCCGCGTACTCTTTCGGCAATTCATACCAGGGAAGCAAGGCCAGCACCGCTGACGCTCCCCAAGCTTGGCCAACTGCCACACCAACTGCTCCCGCAAGCTTGGTCCAGTGCAAGGACAAATAAATCAAGGAAACCACAAGCACGACTGTTATCAATCGGACGCCATCGTGCCAATGAGGCGGCGTGCCAAGCAGGTTAACCGACAAAGTGCCGATTAGTGCGGCGGTCGTCAAGATGAAACCTTGGATTGAGAGGTCAAGGTGTTTCGTGCGCTGACCGAGGAAGATGAGAATCAGCGCCAGCGCTGCCCAGGCTACCGCCGTCCACAGCTCAGGGGCTTCGTACCAGGCGAGCAATGCCACCAACGCCGTCCCCATCCAGGTGTGGATGGCCCTGATTTTATCCGCGCCGGTAATTTCGGAGAGCGCCGCCCAGCGTGAACACACGTAGAGCAATGCCGCAACAAACGATACAGCGACCAGGCGGACCAGATCATGCGGGGGTGGGCTTGTCCCCGGCAGATTCACAAAAAGGGCTCCGGCAAATGCGACGAATGCCAGACCGTACGCCTGGAAGGAGAATCTTTTCAGTTTGAGCGCGCGCCCCACGACTGCCCCGGCGAATGCCAGGACCATCCAGGCGGGAGCGGCGAACTCAGCCCGCAAGGCATACCAGGGGAGCAAAGCAAGCAGCAGGGTGGCCGTCCATGAGTGCGCCGCGGAGAGCAGCGTCTCGCCGGGTAACCTCGTAAGGCGAATGTGCCTTGAGCACGCGTAGAGGAGAACTGCGGTCAAAAGCACCTTTTCGAGAGGAAGCCGCTCGTGGTGATGGGGTGTCAAGTTCAGGAGGGTGAATTCGAGAGCGGCGACAAATCCTGCGCCCGCCAGGAAATGCGCCTGGTCGGAGAACTCACGCAGCTTAAACCCCCGCCCGGCCAGAGCCAGTGTCAACGCCATGGCGCTCCAGCCGACAGCGCACCACATTCCCGGGCACTCGTACCAGACCAGGACGGCAAGAAGCGCTGTCGCCACCCAAGTGTGCGCCTCAGCAATAAGCCGCGCGTCCGGCAGGACGGCCCTGCGTTCCCATCGTGAGGTGAGATAAAACATCGCGGCGACCAGCGAGACCGTCACCAAGCGCAGGGAAAGATGCAGGAAGCTGCCAGTCGCGGAAAAGTTCACCGCAAAAACGCCCAGCGTTGCGGCGGCGGTGAAGAATGGAACTTGCGTTACGAGCTGGCGGATTTTCAGGCGCTGGCCCGCAACCGCCAGCCCCAGCGCTAGAGCGCTCCACGCCACGGGGACCCAAGCGGAGGGGAAAATAAGCCAAAGTCCCAGAAACGCGACGCTTCCCGCGATGTACGAATACCCGCGGAAACTCCAGTCCTCGAACGAGGATTGAATCAGGTCAAGCCACCGCCGCGCCACCCAGTGCGAATTCCCATAGAAGACCAGCGCGGCAAGGCCGTAGACCACTGTCGCCTTCAGGGCGTCTGTGCCCACCAGGCCGTGGAATTGCGAATGCGTGAGGTGCCTGAGCGCCAGCCAGTCCATGTCGAGGGCGACCAGTAGGCCCGCTAACATGCCCAGGCGGCGGAACACGATTTCGCGCGTGAAGACCCCGGCCAGGAAGAATGCCTCCGTTTCGGCAAGAAGAATTACCGGCAGGGTTGGGCCGGAAAACTTCTCGAGCGGCGCGGCGACGAGAAAACAAGCACCGAGTGTGGTGAGGATGACGAACGCCGCGCGCCGGCGTTTCGTGACGGGGAGTTGGCCCAAAGTGAGTTCCACGGCGCCCAGCGCGAGCAAGAACCAGAAAGTCTGCTTGGGGTCCATCGCCTGATACTTTAGCAAGCCCAACAACAGAAAAGTGTTCAGCAGCCCGGCGACGGTTGAGACGGCTTCCTGACGTGTGTCGTCGACCTTGCGAATGATGTAAGAACCCCTGAAGATCGCCCAATAAGCGATGAGCAGTGTGGCGCTCCAGTAAAGGCTCGCGATCCGTTCGGCAGACGGGCCCTGCTCGACGATCGGCCGCATCCAAAAGAAGTGATTAAGATACGTGGATACGATCCCGAAGACCTCCATCTCAAACCAGCGCCGCCGCACGACGATCACGACGAGTCCGAGGGCGAGGATGGCGCTCGCCACAAGGCCGGGTATTCGCACCGTGTCCGTGACGTTGCTGGCGAAGCCGAGCGTCACAGTGACCGTCAAGGAAGGAAGAAGGAACGCGAAGCCGGTGACCAACTGGGAGTTGTACTTCAGGGTGTGCTTGACCATGGCCGCAGCCACGATCAGCATGAGCACCAGATCAACCGGTTCCCAGGGGAGCAGAGGATGCTCGCCGGGGTGATGCGCGTGATGCAATGCCCAAGTGGTGAAGAAAATCAGCGCCCAGCCGCCGCCCATGCTCGAGCGAGCAAGAATGCGATACGGACTAGTCTCATAGCGGGCGCCACCAATCAGCATGGCCAGCCCCACGAGATAGCCTGCCGAAAGCTGGGCCCAAGTGGGAAAATTACCAAACTTCGAAACAATGAAGCCGGCGACGCCGATCACCAGAATTACCACGCCGATCTTGATCAGGTAATTCGTGCCCAGGACCTCTTCCAAATTCAGCAGCCGCTTCAGGCGTTCGGTAATCGGAGGGCCGGGCGGGGGCTGGGTCAGGAAGCGCGGCACAGGAAGCGGGGAGGAAGCTGGCGCGGTTGCGGCAACATGCGAGGCGGCCTGGGCTTGGACGGGCGCAGGCCTGATCGCTTCGCCTGCCGGCGGATGAGGAGGCGTTAAAGGAGGCGGCTGCGGCGGTTTCACGACGATGGGTGGAGGAGTCTTGGCAACCGGGTGGGCTGGCGCCGGCACTTGAACAGGGTGCGGCGCCGCAGCTTCAGGTTGCCCCTTGCCAGCGCCGCGCTTTTCCGACAATCGAGCTAAAGCGATCCTTGATAACGGAGGAATAACGGGAGCCGGCGGGATCGGTACGGGCGTCGGGACCAGGGGCACAGCGGGAGGTTTTGGTTCAGCAGGTGCGATGACTGGTGCGGGGGCATGCGCTTCAACCTTTTTCAGAACAGTGGGCTCAGCCACTTCTCTCGACTCGGCCCGCGCCGGGAGCGGCCCCCCGTGAGCCATGGCAGGAGGAATAACGGGAGCCGGCGGAACCGGCACGGGCGTCGGGACCAGGGGCACAGCGGGAGGTTTCGGTTCAGCAGGTGTGATGACTGGCGCGGGAGGAGGCGCTTCAACCTTTTTCGGAACAGTGGGCTCAGCCACTTCTCTCGACTCGCCCCGCGCCGGGAGCGGCTCCTCGTGAGTCAAGTATGGATACTTGATGTGCTCCTGCTCGTGCCTTTCCAGGCTCGCTATTCGAAATCGGAGCTTGTCCAGTTCGTTGTCGGTCGATCCCAATTGGGACTTGATCTTGGACCAACGCTCTTCATGGGCTTTGATCTCCGAATCGAGTTGCTGAATCCTTTTCGAGAGCTCAAGCCTGCGCTTTTCGTTCTCGCTTTTGTAACGGCGGTATCCCCAATAAAAAATGCCTACGACTGCGAACAGCAAGAATTCGATCATGTGAGCACCATGAGCGGGACTACATGCCCGCGACTGTACCACGATTTTGTTGATTAGCAAGTGGAATGCAGGGGTCGCGGACGCATGCCTGTCCTTTGCCTCGAGCCTCTGCGTACGCTCCGAGCAATTCCGCCTCGCGCATGGTTTTCGTCTCCACGCTCGAAAGGGTAAAGGATGACAAAGTGCGGCGACTACTGCGGGTGTGACAGTTTCTGAAGTGTAACAACAGCCCGATCCTTTGCCTCAAGCACAGCTTGCGAAGATTCGGATTATCTCAGGCGGCGCGGCTACCCGCGCGAACGTAGCGCAAGGCCCGCTCTCCGGCCTTGCGGCCCTTCCACCGCGCCGCGATCTTGGCGTCGCGGTCTGGATGTTCTCGGAAATTGGAGTTGGTGTGGGGCCAAGTCCAAAGGAGATTATCTTGGTGGTAAGGCAAGTGGGACGTTTCAGATTCAATCGAGGTGCGTCAGAGGATTCGGATTATCTCAGGCGGCGCGGCAACTACCCGCGCCGATTGAAGAGCCGCAGGGCCGGAGGGCGGGCCCTGCATTGCAATACCGTAATTTCTTGTTTTCTTAGCAAGAATTTTGTGCCATCTGCGGCATTACGACAAGAAGAACAGTTTGATCGTTTAGGAGCGGCTCCGCCACCTGCTGTCATGAATACAACTCCAAAACAAAGGATTCTTCTTCCCTCTCCCCCTTCTGAGCATGTCCCACATTTTTTGCTGCACACAGGGGGTGTCGATATTTTAAGCTGCCGGGGTGACGATTTGCGGGCAGGAATTGAGTTCGGATCTTATCCAGCGCATTCAGCAGACGGTCGAGGGCGAGCCCGGTTTGTCGCGCGGGGCTTTGTCGCGGCGGATTTGCCGATGGTTGGATTGGCGCACGGCGCGGGGCCAGCTCAAGGAGGTCAGTTGCCGGGTGGCCCTGCTGAAGTTGCAGCGCCGGGGTTGGCTGGCACTGCCGCGGGCGGGACACGCCGCAGTGCCCCGGCCCGGCCCGCTGGG
>JBEKAD010000197.1:0-17276 GCA_050018435.1 Terriglobia bacterium | reverse complement strand
CGCGCCGCCAGAAGCTCCGTTATGACCTTATTTACATCAAAAAGCAGAGTTTTTGGTTGGACCTTCGCTTGGTCTTCATCTCTTTCCTCGTGACCTTTACTGGAAAATGGGAAGAGCGCTCAGCAAAACTTCCGCGGCTGCTGGGTGGGCGGCGCGCCTCGAAAAGGCAAACCGCGCCGGTGGCCAAGCCCTCCTGCGAGGCGCCGGTCGCGCGGAGTTAACCTAAAGCCAAAAGGGCTTTCAGCCGATAAGTCGCTGCGGTCCAATCGCAATATGGAAGTACAAGCCCTGACCCAACAGGCGGGGCAACCGCCCTGCACCGAGGTTCTCGGAGCGCCTGTTCACATAATTGACGTCGAGAACGTCTTGCGCTTGATGGAGCAGTGGATCCGCGAGCGTGACCGGCCCCACTGGATCGCTGTAACAGGCTCACACGGTGCGCTCGAGGCGTACAAGCATCCCGATTTCCGTGCCGTTCTCCGTACCGCAGACCTTTCTGTGCCGGACGGGCGGTGGGCTGCCCGGGTCGCGGCCAAGAAAATGTCCCGTGCCACGCATCAGGTTCGCGGGGCGGATCTGTTGTCGGCGTTTTGTGAGCTTTCCCGTCAGAAGGGATATACAAATTACTTCTACGGTGACACTGATGAAACCCTGGCGTTGGCGAGCGACCGCCTGAGGCAGAAGCACCCGGGGGTAAAGATCGTGGGCGCCTACTCCCCGCCTTTTCGCCAGCTTACTCCCGACGAAGACACGAAAATCGTTGAAATGATCAATCAGGCTAACCCTGATGTGCTTTGGGTGGCGCTGGGCCTTCCCAAACAGGAGAGGTGGATTGTCGCCCACCGCGACCGGCTGAAGACGCCGGTGATTGTAGCGGTGGGGGCGGCGATCAAGTTCCACAGCGGAAAGGTTGTTCCGGCGCCGCGCTGGGCCAGCCAAGTCGGCTTGGAATGGTTTTGGCGTTTGTTGCACGAGCCCCGCACCGTCTGGCGAAGAGCGTTGATCTACGGCCCCCAGTTCATGGCTCTCTCGCTGCTCGACGTGATGCGACACAAGAAGCGGTCGAAAGATATCAAGGTCTCGAAGTAGGCGGGTGTCCCGCCCTCCCAAAGCCGTGTTGAGAAATCCGGGCTAGCTGCCTGAACAACTTTGGACCCACGGTGGAGCACTGCCCTTGAACAAACCGGCGTCCGTTACGCGTGAAAGCAGCGAATCTCCCGTCGCCATCCTGGGGGGCGGGATGACGGGTCTGGCGGCTGGTTGGGTTTCCGGTTTCCCGGTTTACGAGGCGGAGGAGGCCCCGGGAGGGATCTGCTCGTCTTATTACATTCGTCCCGGCAGCCAGGAGCGGCTTCATCGACCCCCCGACTCCGGGGAAGCCTACCGATTTGAGATTGGAGGCGGGCACTGGATCTTCGGTGGAGATCCGGCCATTTTGCGGTTCATTCGCAAGCTGGCGCCCACCAGAACTTATCAGCGGCTTTCCTCCGTTTTCTTTCCCGACCAGGGCCTCTATGTTCCGTACCCCTTGCAGAACCATCTGGGATATCTGAGCAAAGAGATGCGGACGAAGACTCTGGCGGAAATGCTCGCTGCGCCCAAAGGCCAGTTCCGAACCATGGCGGATTGGATGGTGCAGAGTTTTGGACCGACCCTCACCGATTCGTTCTTCGGACCCTTTCACGAGCTTTACACCGCCGGGCTGTGGAAAAGCGTCGCCCCGCAGGATCCCTATAAGTCGCCCATCGATGCTGCCCTGGTGATCCGTGGCGCCTCCGATGCTACACCCCCGATCGGCTATAACACTTCGTACCTCTACCCCCAGGACGGGCTGAACTCGTTAGCTCAGGGGATGGCGGAGAGGTGCGATGTGCGTTACGGTAAACGCTTGACAAAGGTTGATATCCCCTTAAAAGCCCTTACATTCCATGACAGCAGCTCAGTTCGGTACGAATCCCTTGTGTCAACCCTTCCCCTCAATAAAATGATTGAAATGACAGGACTTAAGCTGCTTGAGGAAGCGGACCCTTACACCTCCGTGCTGGTGTTGAACATCGGCGCGGTTCGTGGGACAAAATGTCCGCTCGATCACTGGGTTTATCTTCCCGCCAGCCAAGCGGGCTTCCACCGGGTGGGGTTTTACAGCAATGTGGATGTCAGCTTCCTGCCGAGTTCGGCCCGGGCGTCCCACCATCGGGTCAGCCTCTACGTGGAAAGAGCCTACAAGGGAGGGCAGAAGCCCGCGCCCCAGGAAATCCGGGAATACTCCCAGGCGACGGTGAAAGAGTTGCAGGAATGGGGGTTCATGGGGGAGGCGGAGGTGGTCGATCCCACCTGGATTGACGTGGCCTACACCTGGTCCTGGCCCGGCTCCCAGTGGCGCGCCGCGGCGTTGAAGGCGCTGGAGGAGAATGACATCCAAATGGTGGGGAGGTATGCCCGCTGGGTTTTCCAAGGCATCGCCGATTCCCTCCGCGACGGCCTTTACGTGGGGGCGGCGAACCGGTGGCCTGGCGGCAAAAGCTAAGCTGATAAGAGAAATCTAATGGGCGGAATCCCCTCCATCTGATATACTTGCCCCTTATCTTGTTGCCGCGCTCCGAGACGAGTTCCGCCCAGAATCGCTTCATCCTGTTGAACCCAAAAGGGCCAGGGGCTCTCCAGGATGGTTCTCGGGAAGCGGGGTGAGGGGCGCGAGGTAGCAAAAATGAGAGTCGTTATCCTCTGCGGGGGGATGGGAACCCGGCTGACGGAAGAGACAGAGTTCCGCCCCCAGCCGCTGGTGGAGATCGGCGGAGAGCCGATTCTCTGGCCCATCATGAAAACTTACTCCCACTTTGGCTTCCATGATTTCGTGCGCTGCCTCGGCTACAAGGGGCAGATGATCAAAGAGTATTTCCTCAATTACCGAGTCAGGAAGAGTGACTTTACCCTGCGGCTTGATTCGCCCGATGATCTGGAATTTCTTACCGACACTGCCCGTGAGCCGTGGTCGGCCACGTTTGTGGCCCCGGCGCCGAAGCGAGCACGGGGGCACGGGTCAAGAGGGTTGAGCCCTGCATTCAAGGCGACCACTTCATGCTGACCTACGGCGATGGTCTCGCCGATATTGATACCGCCCAACTCTGGGCGTTTCACCAGCAGCATGGAAAGATGGGGACGGTCACCGGAGTCCGGCCGATTTCTCGTTACGGGGAGCTGGCCATAGATGGTGGCAGAGTCCGAGTCTTTAGCAAAAAGCCGCAAGCTGACGAAGGGTTTATCAGCGGCGGATTCTTCGTCTTCCATCGGAGATTCTTCGACTACCTGGAAAACGAGGACAACTGCGTTCTGGAGCGCGAACCCCTCGACAAACTCACTCGGGGTGGAGAACTTATGAGCTATACAGAGCGACATAAATGATGCAGGATTCGGCGGTAGCGCCGGGCTTTAGCCCGGCATGTGCCGCCCTAAAGGGCGGCGCTACTTATGTCGCTCTGTATACCATCACAAAGGGTTCTGGCACGGCATGGATACCTACCGGGACTTTGTCGCCCTGAGTGATTTATGGAGGAAGGGCGGGCCTGAACAGGTGTTGAAAAACCCGTCGGGATTGCCATTCTGAGTTAAAGCATGGAGTCTCAAAACAACCCTACACCCACAGAATTGAGCACCGCCGTGGCTGTTGCGCTCCCCAGCGCGGCTGACCTTCGTAGGCAAGAGGCGAAGCAACGTTTGCTCGCATCTGCCCAGCTCGCGGTGAAGGGGCACATGCCCGCGCTCGACGGCATCCGCGGCGTGGCGATTATACTCGTAATGGTTTGCCACTTTAGTAGGGTTATGGACTTGAACGCTTCGTCGCAGCTATTCTTCAATGAGTTTATGGCTGGGGGCTGGGTAGGCGTGGATTTGTTCTTTGTTCTTTCCGGTTTCCTCATCACGGGGATTCTCCTGGATAGCAGGGACTCCCCCAGATACTTTTTCTCGTTCTACATGCGGCGGATTCTGCGCATTTTCCCCTTATACTATCTGGCTTGCTTATTGTATCTCGTGGCCCTTCCTCTAGTTCAAAGTCACCTAGGAATACTGAAAAACCTGATTTCGGTAGCGCCACTTCAAATCTGGTTTTGGGTATACGCTGCGAATTGGGGCATGGTGGTTACAGGCCGGTCCTTTGGATTCCTTGGTCATTTCTGGTCCTTGGCCATTGAGGAACAGTTCTATATGCTGTGGCCGTGGGTAGTGCGCCTTACTTCCAAGATCAGCCTCGCGCGTCTTTGCATCGCGTTAGCCCTGGTTTCGCAGCTCCTCAGAATAGTGCTGCTCCTGAAGGGGTTCGCAGGCGGTGCGGTCTGGGTGATGACCGTGACCAGGCTGGATGGTCTGGTACTAGGTGCGCTGGCGGCATTAGCTGTCCGGAATGAGCGTTGGTTAGCCCGAGCGGCTTCCTCCCTCAAATACCTCATCTCCATACCATTTATTGGGCTGGTCGTTCTCGCCTGGGGGCCCCCCGCTCAAAATCCAAGCGTTCTCGTAACGGCCTTTTATCCGCTACTCCTCGCAGTTATGTTTACGGGGTTTCTGCTCAGTGCGATTCTCTACAGTGGATCGCGCCTTGATAAACTCCTTCGCGCTTCCTGGCTGCGCTCTTGTGGCAAGTACAGCTACGCGATGTACGTTTTCCACTTACCCATGGAGGGCGCTGCGGCATACGGGGTTAAACATTACTGCTTGAAGGCATCGATGAACACGGTTTTTGACGTCACGCGCATGCCGGCAGTCATGGTTTACATCATCGTGATGTCCCTTGCGAGTTATGCTGTGGCCAGGATCTCCTGGGCGGTCTTTGAGTGGCACTTTTACAATTTAAAGAAATACTTCTGATTTCGATACCACAGTTGTCCTCGTTTGGCCGTCTGATTTGACGCGCAGAGCTACGCTGTGTGGCAGGGGGGGAGAGGCGCGCCGCGACGTTGAAGGTGCTAGAGGAGAATGACATTCAGATGGTGGGGAGGTATGCCCGCTGGGTTTTCCAAGGCATTGCCGATTCCATTCGCGACGGCCTTTATGTGGGGGCGGCGAATCGGTGGCCTGGCGGCAAAAGGTAAGCTGATAAGAGAAATCTAATGGGCGGAATCCCCTCCATCAGATATACTGGATTTCTTATCTTATTGCCGCGCTCCGCGACGAGTTCCGCCCAGAATCGGTTCATCCTGTTGAACCCAAAAGGGCCAGGGGCTCTCCAGGATGGTTCTCGGGAAGCGGGGTGAGGGGCGCGAGGTAGCGAAAATGAGAGTCGTTATCCTCTGCGGGGGGATGGGAACCCGGCTGAGGGAAGAGACAGAGTTCCGCCCCAAGCCGCTGGTGGAGATCGGCGGAGAGCCGATTCTCTGGCCCATGATGAAAATTTACTCCCGCTTTGGCTTCCATGATTTCGTGCGCTGCCTCGGCTACAAGGGGCAGATGATCAAAGAGTATTTCCTCAACTGCCGAGTCATGAACAGGGACTTTACCCGGCGGCTTGATTCGCCCGATAATCCGGAATTTCACGCCGCGAACACGTATGAGCCATGGTCCATCACCTTTGTCGACACCGGCGCCGAAGCGATGACTGGCTGCTGTCCTAATTTGAACGTAGCGCCGCCATCTGGGCGGCTCAATGCCGGCTGGCAGCCGGCGCTACATCTGAAATTAGGACAGCACCGATGACGCGCACCTTGACCGGTAGATGATTGGGTGGTACAAATACAGCGAATATCCTGACAGGGGGAGGGTGGCAAGCCTTTGAACGAGTCGGCCTGACTCGGGGGGTGGAATTTTGGAGAGGAACGCGCATCCATGAGCACGACACCGGTGCCGATACCGCTGACAGACATCCCGGTCATTGACATTACCCCGCCGAGGGGATGGATCGAGGTGAATTTTCGCGAGCTCTGGCAATTCCGCGAGCTGGTCTATTTCTTCGTTTGGCGGGACATCAAGATCCGCTACAAGCAGACGGTGATTGGCGCCGCTTGGGCGATCCTTCAGCCTCTGGCGACGATGTTGGTGTTCAGTCTGTTTTTCGGCCGGTTGGCCCGAATGCCGTCGGGTGGGCTTCCTTATCCCATTTTCTACTTCAGCGCACTGCTGCCCTGGATGTACTTCGCTGGGGCGCTTCAGAACGCTACCAACAGCGTCGTGGAGCAGCAGCGGGTCATCACCAAGGTGTACTTCCCGAGGCTCGTTCTGCCGCTCGCGTCGGTCGGTTCCGGGCTTCTCGACTTTGCCATCGGGTTCGTGGTATTTTTGTGCCTGATGGTCCTTTACCGTGTCCATCCCGGCAAAGCCATCTTGCTGTTTCCGGCTTTCCTACTTCTGGCGGTGGCTACGGCGCTGGGCGTCGGCTTATGGCTTTCGGCGCTCAACGCCATCTATCGTGACGTTCGCTACGTGGTGCCCTTCCTGGTGCAGTTCTGGATGTTCGCCTCGCCCGTCGCCTATCCCAGCAGCTTGGTGCCGGAGCGCTGGCGCTGGGTCTATGGACTCAACCCCATGGCCGGCGTCATCGAGGGGTTTCGCTGGGCGCTGGCGGGCAGTGGCCAACCGCCCGGCCTGTTGTTGGCAGCGTCGGCAGGCGGTGTGATGGTTGTGCTGATGGGCGGAATCGCCTTCTTCAAAAGGATGGAAGGCACGATTGCCGACGTCGTGTGAATAGTGAATTCTGAATGGTGAATTGTGAATTGGTAAGGGGTGAAGGGTAAAGGGTGAAGGAGACCAGGAATTCATCATTTACTATTCACTATTCACCATTTCACTGACAACTGACTCCTGACTCCTGCTATGTCTGACATCGTCATTCGAGTTGAGAATCTCGGCAAGCGCTACCGCATCGGCGAGAGGGAGCGTTACCTCGCGTTGCGCGATGTGCTCGCCCGCGCCATTTCCGCCCCGGCTCGCCTCTTCCGAGCGCGGAAGCCTGCCTCGCCCAACGGCGATCCCACCCACATCTGGGCGCTCAAGGATGTTTCCTTTGAGGTCCGCCAGGGCGAGGTAGTCGGCATCATTGGCCGCAACGGGGCGGGCAAGACGACCCTGCTCAAGATTCTGGCCCGAGTTACGAGGCCCACTGAAGGACGTGCTCGATTGACGGGCCGTGTCGGAAGTCTGCTGGAAGTGGGAACGGGCTTTCACCCTGAACTTACTGGCCGGGAGAACGTCTACCTAAGCGGCGCCATCCTCGGCATGCGCAAGAGAGAGATCGAGCGCAAGTTCGACGAGATCGTGGCCTTTGCGGAAGTGGAGAAATTCCTTGATACCCCGGTCAAGCATTACAGCAGCGGCATGCAGATGCGTCTAGCCTTCGCCGTTGCAGCCTATCTCGACCCAGAGATTTTGCTTGTCGACGAAGTGCTCGCCGTGGGTGACGCAGCCTTCCAGAAAAAATGCCTGGGGAGGATGGGGGAAGTAGCTAAGCAGGGGAGGACAGTATTGTTTGTCAGTCACAACATGGCGGCCACAAGGACTCTCTGCTCGCGTGGCTACGTTATCAGAGGAGGGGAAATTGAATTCTCCGGGCCCATGGGGGAGTGCATCGACGACTACCTTCTCGGGGCCACCGAGGACATGCCGGCAGCACTCGACACGGGGCGACTGCCCAGACCGTCCCCCGCGAAGGAGGACGACACTCTGAGGATAACCCGCGTGCTGATTGAAACCGACAGCGGCTCTGCGGTTGTTTACACGGGGAAACCCTTTTCACTTGTGCTGGACTTTCGCACCTCCTCTCCCCTTCAGGATGTGATGGTCGGATACGCGGTGTACTCCAGCGATGGCGGGCTCCTCTTTGGCTGTAACAGTAACGACACCCACGGCCCGTTCCGGACGCTTGCGGCAGGGTCCTATTCTATTCGCTCCACGGTACCTGTAAATCCAATGAATCCCGGGCTTTACACACTGCATGTTGGTGCTCGTTGCGCCACTAAGGGCCTTGATTACCTCCCCAATGTTTTGACTTTTCGCGTTGAGTCCAGCGATACGCTCGAGTCGACGTGGCTAGACCTGCGCAACCTAGGTCTTGTGCGGGTTGAGCACTTCTATGATCCTTTGCTCTCTTTATCCGTGCCGCGGGAGAAGGCGACGTCGCATCGTACGCCTGAAAACTTCGGCGTGTAGACATGAGTATATTTACAAAACTTGAATACAGATATCACGTGTCTGGCGTTCGGGGTGTTATCGCGAGCGTGTTGCGCTATACGGCAAATCGTGTTGACCGCAAGCTGATATGCAACAACTCTGCGACAAAACAACCGAGCGACTTTATTACATGGGTTCGCCGCGCTGTCCCAGGGATGTTGGACGAGGGAAATGTCGACGCCATGGAATACGCGGTAGCGAACATGCCGCCTGGCAAGCCAATATTGGAAATCGGTTCATATTGTGGACTATCGACCGCTGTCTTGTCTTACTTGCTTGACAAGCGCTCGAAGACTACGCCGATTTATACTTGTGACAAATGGGAATTTGAAGAATACGGAGCGCGTCCCGCCGACTTGCCGTCCCTTACTCTTGATGCTTATCAAGCCTATGCGAGAAGCACATTTCTTCGCAGTATGCAGACTTTCGCGGCCAACAGACTACCTTATGCTATCGAGTGTTTGTCTGATGAGTTCTTTCGCCGCTGGTTTAAAAACGAGAAGACTGTCGATGTATTTGATCGCCCAGTAACTCTCGGGGGTAAGATCAGCTTTTGTTACATTGATGGGAATCATACGTACGAGTTTGCAAAACGAGATTTTGAGAATACGGATCGGGCGCTGGTTTCCGGGGGATTCATTCTTTTCGATGACTCTGCCGATGGTAGCTACTGGGAAGTAAATCGATTGACTCGTGAAATCGCTTCTGGGCATCAGTATGAATTGGTTTCAAGAAATCCCAATTACCTTTTCCGAAAGAAGTGAGACTGAACTGAACGGCACGTTTTCGGGGAGTGCGGCGGTTGCCAGGACCAGGTATTTACTGCCGTCGGCGGATTCAACCTGGGGCGGAGGGACAACGCAGAATGAGCCAACGTGTTGCACTGATTACCGGGGTAACAGGACAGGACGGCTCCTATCTTGCAGAACTCCTGTTGGAGAAGGGGTATCGCGTTTTCGGTTTGGTGCGGCAGTCGAGCGTATTCAACACGGCCCGAATTGAGCACCTTAATGAAAAGTTTGACACCTCTCGTTTGGCATTCCTCCGCGGCGATTTGACTGACGGAAGTTCTTTGGCCCGGTTGCTGAGGCTGATCAAACCCGACGAGATTTATCACTTGGCCGCCCAAAGCCACGTCATGGTGAGTTTCGAGATTCCCGAATACACCAGCGACGCCATTGCGTTGGGGATGATCCGGCTTGTCGAGGGTGTCCGCGAACTCGGGATTCAGCCGAGGATTTATAACGCTTCGAGCAGCGAAATGTTCGGCAACACCCCCCCTCCGCAAAATGAGGATTCACCGCTAGCGCCTCGAAGCCCCTATGCGGTGGCGAAGACATTTGCTCACCAAATTGCCGGAGTTTATCGCCAAGCTTACCGTATGCATATTTGTAATGGAATACTCTTCAATCATGAATCCCCCCGGCGCGGCGAAAGGTTCGTCACACGAAAAATCACCCGAGCCGTGGCACGCATCAAGCTGGGCCTGCAAGACGAGGTCTTACTGGGGAACCTCCAGGCTCGCCGGGACTGGGGTTATACCCCTGAGTATGTGGAAGCTATGTGGCTCATGCTTCAACAGGAACAGCCCGATGACTACGTTATTGCGACCGGCGAATCCCACTCGGTTCTGGAGTTCGTCGAAGAGGCTTTCGGCTACGCCGGGCTGGATTGGCGGCAGCATGTGAAAACCGCTGATCGCTATTTTCGTCCGCTGGAGGTTGACAACCTGCAAGGGGACTACGGGAAGGCCCGGAGCAAGCTGGGCTGGAAGCCTAGGACAACTTTTAAGCAGTTGGTGCGAATCATGGTAGATGCCGACCTCGAACGCGAAAGGGTATTACTGGAAGGCACAGCGGCCCATCCGAGTGCCGAGATCGCGGCCCGCTATTAGGTGGCATGTATGACAAAGGTCCTGGTGGTTGGTGGCGACGGCTTTTTGGGCCAACACGTCGTTCGTTCATTCGAGCGGCGTGGCTACTCGGTTGAGGTGCAGAGTCGCCGGACGGGTTTAGATGCCCGTGATGAAGCCGCGGTCAGAGCGTTCCTGGGATCATCGAAGCCTGACATACTTGTAAATTGTGCCGGGAATGTGGGTGGCATCGCACACACTTCGAAACACTTGGTTGCTGTTTACGAGGACAACCTGCTGATAGGTTTCAACCTTATTCGCGCTGCGGTTGGTTGCGGTGTGAAGAAATTCGTCAATCTCATGCCAAACTGCACTTATCCCGGAGCACTGGAAGCTTATAGTGAGGAGCGCTGGTGGGACGGCCCCCTCCATCCTACCGTGATGACGTATGCGATGCCCCGGAAGGCACTGTGGGTGCAATCGTGGGCATACCGTCAGGAACGCGAGTTCCGGTCAATTCATTTGGTGCTGCCGAACATGTACGGGCCCGGGGGCCATTTTGACGAATCAGCTCATGCGCTCGGGGCGCTCGTGCGCAAAGTGATGGAGGCAAAAGCCAACGGATCTTCAGAGATCGAAATCTGGGGAACGGGTCGGCCCGTCAGAGAGTGGCTCTACGTCGAAGACGCGGCTGAGGGCATCGTGTTAGCCGCCGAGCGCTATGACGATATCGAAATAATGAACCTCGGCCGTGGAGAAGGTTGTTCCATCCGTGAGCTGGCAGAGCTCATTGCGGATGTGGCGCGATGGTCGGGGGAGTTTTTCTACGATACAACGCGTCCGGACGGGGCACAATGCAAGATCCTTGACGTAAAGAAAATGAAGGCCGTTCTCCGATGGTCCCCACCCACGGGGTTGCGAGACGGAATAAGCAGAACCATCGAGTGGTTTAATGAAAACAAAGAGGCCACTAAGGACTTGGCGAGTTTCCGGGAGCGCTAAGAACAAAGATGCGTGAGTCCAAGCCTACGACGCAGATGACAAAACGATGGCCTGAGCAGATCGGGGTCGGTTGTTTGCAACTGACGCCAAAACAGAAGCAGTATGTCAACGAGGTTCTGGACAGCAACCGTCTGTCCTATGGCAAGTTCACCGCGGCCTTCGAAAGGAGGTTCGCAGAGGCACACCGTGTTAAGTACGCGGTGATGTGCAACAGCGGCACGAGCGCCTTGCGCCTTGCTGTTGCCTGCCTAAAGGAGACGGAACAATGGCAGGAAGGTGACGAGGTTCTGGTACCTGCCATAACCTTTATCGCGACATCCAACGTGGTGATCAGCCACGGTCTCAAACCCATATTTGTCGATGTGGACCCGCGCACCTACAACATCGATCCCTTGCAGATCGAGCGGCACATTACCAAGCGCACTCGAGCCATAATGCCAGTCCACCTGTTTGGCCAACCTTGTGAGATGGGGCCAATTCTGGAATTGGCGCGCCAGCGCCAGCTCCGCCTCGTCGAAGATTCATGTGAAACCATGTTTGCTTGCTACAAGGGCAGCCCCGTGGGTTCGTTTGGGGATATGGCGTGCTTTTCAACCTATGTAGCCCACCTCCTGACGACGGGGGTTGGTGGACTGGCGGTCACGAACCACGGTGAATACGCGGTCATCTTAAAGAGCCTTATGAATCACGGGCGAGACTCTATCTACCTCAAGATTGATGACGACCGCGTTGACAACAATTCTCAGCTCTTTGACATTGTGGAACGACGTTTCCGGTTCGTCCGTCTTGGTTACAGCTACCGCGCAACCGAGATGGAGGCCGCATTGGGATTGGGCCAAATGGAAATCAAGGATGAGATATTGCGGGCCCGCGCGGACAATGCACGTCACTTAATTAAGGGGTTATCCCCATGGGCTGAGCGAATTCAACTCCCCTGGTACCCGGACTACGTCGAGCACGCGTTCATGATGTTTCCTGTCGTCATCAAAGACCCGTCCACTGCCAAAACTAGTCTGGTCCGCTTCCTTGAAGAAAATAACATTGAGACGCGAGATATGTTCCCTCTGCTGAATCAACCGATTTACCGAAAACTGTTCGGTGATCTGGAGGATGAATATCCGGTTGCGAAATGGATTAACCAAAACGGCTTTTACGTGGGGTGTCACCAGGGATTGGGCACGGCGGAACTCGACTACATGATTGAGAAGTTTGGAGAATTTTTTAGTCACTAGGATCACATTGTGAACGAGGAACGTTTTGGGATATTGCGAAACATCGTTGAGCGCTTTTTCCCCAAGGTCAAAGATCAAGAAAAAGGGGGCTACTTGACAACGGCTCACTTGCCATAGTAGATAAGATGAGATGGAAAAAAGAAATAAGCTATCCTTGCTCAAACTTGAGAAGATGAAGGAAGACAAGAAACCGGTTGCCTGGGTTACGGCGTACGATTTGCCTTTCGCTTATGTGGCCGAACAGGCTGGCATAGATATGATTTTAGTGGGTGATTCCGGAGGAATGGTCCAACTTGGGTATCAAACAACGAATCCGGTTACCATGGATGAGATGATTGTTTTGGCCCGAGCCGCAAGACGAGGCGCGCCCAATACTTTCCTGATCGGTGATATGCCTCAGGGCTCTTACGAGCCCTCCGGGCGGGAGGCGGTATTGAACGCGTTGCGGTTCGTCAAAGAGGCCGCCTGCGATGCCACAGGGTGCAAGGCAAAACGAAAGAAAGCTTTGGAAAGATCTTTGAAGATGTGGTAGCCCTGCTTGAGGCCGGCGTGTTTGCGATTTTGCTTGAAGCTATGCCTGCCGAACCCGCGGGGCAAATTGCTTCACAGTTTCACATTCCCATTTACGGGATCGGAGCCGGCCCGTATGTAGACGGCCAACTGGTCATCATGCACGACCTGATGGGTTTTTATCAGCCATTCAGGCCGTGGTTTGCGAAGTGCTACATTCCCGAAGTGACTGAAGAATTTGCCAAATACCTTTCTGGGATAAAAGATTTGCGCAAGAACGGTCGGGAACATCGCAGAGACGGTTTACTGGTCCTGGCTGAAATGGCCGTAGGCAGGTATATCTCAGACGTGAAATCCAAGAGATTTCCCGGCGCCGAGTTCGTTTATCCTCTGAAACCGGAAGAGCTGGAAGAACTTCAAACCTCAGAGCATTGGAAGGATCAAGTTTCAGCGTCTCTTTGAGGGAGGTTTTGGTTTTTGTCCTGCTGCTCGGAATTGGGAGGGTGCAACGAAGGCCTCTTCCGTTATCAAATTAGATAATATACGCACATACCAAAGAAAACTCTCTTTAATCGAATAGGTGGATGAGATGAAAGTTGCAGATTTTATTGTTAATTGTCTGGCGGATTATGGTATTGGGAAGGTCTTCGTGGTGTCGGGGTCTGCCAACTGCAATCTGCTGGATGCATTTACGAGAACAAAGAAGATTCAGTATGTAGCGATGATGCATGAGCAGGCCGCCGGTTTTGCGGCCGAGGGATACGCAAAGATCAGCGGCAAACCCGGCGTAGCGCTGGCAACAAGCGGGCCGGGCGGAATGAATCTGGTCACTCCCATTGGGAACTGTTTTTATGATTCGGTACCGTGTCTTTTTATAACGGGCCAGGTCAATTCTGGATTCTTACGTCCCGATCCCGCCATTAGACAGGTCGGTTTTCAGGAAGCAGATATAGTTTCCATCGTGGCTCCAATAACGAAGTACGCCAAGCTCATCTTGGCGCCACAGTCAGTCAAGTATGAGCTGCAAAAAGCCCTTACGCTTGCAAGCTCCGGTCGTCCGGGGCCGACTCTCCTCGATATACCCATGGATGTGCAAAAGAAAGAGATAGAACCAGAGAATATGGCTGGATTTGAGGGGGTATCTGCGGATCGGTCCTTTGATCTCGCGGAGGTTGATGAAAGGATTGATGACTATCTTTCCGACCTGCAGGGGTCAAAGCGGCCCGTGTTGCTTGTCGGCGGCGGGGTACGCCTAGCGGGCGCCGTCGAGGAATGTCGACGGCTCAGCGGCTTGCTTAAGGTTCCCGTTTTCCCGACCTGGAATGCTTTAGATACCGTGCCGTCGGACTTTGATTACTACGGAGGGAGGATCGGCACTTACGGAGGGCCCGGCAGAAACTTCGGCATTCAAAATTCGGATTTATTATTGGCGATGGGTTGCAGGTTTTCCGGGAGAATTACGGGGGGTAACGTAAAATCGTTTGCTCGCGCCGCAAGAAAATACGCTGTAGACATTAAAGTGTTTTTGGAAAAATTAATAGAGAAAAGTTCGACGCGAACCCTGCCCGATTTTTCTTCTTGGCTGCGGAGAGTGCAGGAGTGGAGGGATAAATATGATCCGGTGAGGCAAGCGTACTACGAGCAAAATGAGCCCACGAACCCCTACGTTTTCATACGCTGCCTTTCCGACCTTATGAAGAAAGAGGACATTTTTGTTGGCGACTGCGGCGGCAACATAGTGGTGAGCAATCATGCGTTCAAGACAAAAGAGGGCCAAAGATACATCACAAATAACGGAAATTCGCCGATGGGTTTCTCTTTCGCCGGAGCGCTGGGCGCTTGGTTCGCGGCCACCCCGTACTCGCAGGTTGTCTGCGTAATTGGCGACGGCGGTTTCAATATGAACATCCAAGAGTTGCAGACCGCAAAGACGTACGGCATTTCCGTAAAGACGTTCATTATGAATAATCATTCCTATGGCATCATAAAGGCCTATCAGGACACCAATCTGGGGGGGCGGTACGTTGATTCTGACCCTGCGAGCGGGTATGCCGCGCCGGACTTCATAAGGATAAGCGATGCGTATGGGATTAAGACTTTCGCCGTACGCAGAAATGACGAAATTGAGCAGGTAGTTCGAAACGTACTGGCTTATGAAGGCCCTGCGGTGTGCGACGTGGATTGCGGTGGCTGGTACGATTATTCTCCGCGGATTTTTGGCTTTGGCACCCCGATTGAGGACATGTATCCTTATCTGCCGCGTGACGAATTCAGGTCAAATATGCTTATAGAGCCGTGGGAGGGATGGGAGAATCCCGAGATGCCGACTGACGTTTCTTCTAAGAAAGGCGCTATGGAATAAAGCGAACTGTCTTTTGTTGCTGCGGGAAGTCCAGTTTTAGATTTCGGTGAGCGGATGAATTAAATGAAATGAGAGCGGGGGGAGGGACCAACGGTTTTTGGTGTCAAGTTTGGACAGCCGTATGACGAACCCAAGGAGATAGAGCCGATAGAATCTATGCTTCTTTCGCGGCTTCCCTCAGAAAAAGTAGCCCGTGACGGGGCAGCCGGGAACCCGCGAAACGCGTTGCGCAAGATCGACAACTCTTTGTCGATACTCCACCCGAAGTAGCTGTCCGATCCTCGGTTCAGGATATTTGTATGCCTCGTGAGAACGCTGCCCAGGGTGTAAACGCCATTTTGCGAGAAGATTGCCTCCGGGTGCTCGACCGTGTGGACCTTCGCCCCCTACGAAACGGCCGCGTCCTGGTCACAGGGTCGAACGGACTATTGGGAAGATCCCTTATTTACGTACTGCACTTTGGAAACGAGCTCGGGGGGCTCAACTGCAAGGTCTACGGGATCAGCCGGCACGAACCTAATAGATATATGCGTCCCCTCAGGGCGGATCAAGACTTGGTGCTTCTCCAAGCAGACCTCGCCGAGCCGTTTAGTTTTGACGAAAAGGTCGATTACATCTTTCACGCTGCCGGCTACGCACAGCCTAAGCTCTTCTTGCAGGAAAAGCTCAAAACGATAAGCTTGAACGTCGAAACCGCAAAGGCCCTTCTCGAGTTGGCGCGCCTCCATGGCGCGCGATTGGTCTTCTTCAGTTCTGGCGACATATACGGGGAGATTCCCAGGACCATGGGTGCGGTACCCGAGACATATAATGGCAATCTGTGTCCGACAGCTCCGCGAAGCATTTACGGAGAAGCAAAGAGGCTCGGCGAGTCGATTTGTTCCATATACAGAAACGACTACAATGTGCAGGTATATATTACGAGAATATCCCACACCTACGGCCCCGGACTCGGGATTGACGATCACAGAGTGTTGGGGGATTTCATTCGGAAGGCCTTGCTGGATCGAGAGATTCGCATGCTTGACCAGGGCGATAGCATCAAGACATTCGGCTACATTTCCGACATCGTCGCCATGCTCTTCAAGGTCATGCTTGAGGGGAACAGCCTCGTCTACAATATCGGGGGCGTGGACACCATGACCATCCGGCAACTGGCGGAGGCTGTCGCAAAGCACTCCGGGAATGTTCGGGTGATTCTGCCAGAGGGAAAATCTTCTGAAGAGCACATCGGGTCAGACCCAAAGTATTGCCAGCTTGACATCTCGAAATTCGTGAACGAATTCGGGCCCGTCGATTTTATGAGCTTTTCAGAAGGGATTAGGCGGACCATCGAATGGAACAAGCTGGAGTTCGGGTACGGAACATCAGATCGAACCGAGGCTCCGGACGGTTGAACTGATGCGAGGAGCGGCGGAAAGCCTGGGTTGGCGAATTCGAGCGGGAAGTTAGTATCGATGGTTACGCCCGCTTACGATCAAGGGCAGTGCCTCGAGGAGTGTATCCGCTCCCTCTACCACCACGAGATTTCGACATCCTGCTCAATCATTCGCTCAGTGGGTCGACGGGAAAGAATGTCGAAGAGTACGGCCTCAAGTATGCTCCGCTGAAGGTGGATGGCCAGTCAAGAGAAGGCAAACGATCTGCACCTTCCCAATCGGAAAGGCTCTGCAAATATGGAATTCAGTCCACTGGTCAGTGTAATCACCCCGGTTCTCAATGGGAGAAAGTACCTGGAGAAGTGTATTGAAAGTGTCTTGAGTCAGAGCTACCCCCACGTCGAACACGTGTTTGTGGACGGAGGTTCATCCGACGGGACACTCGACATCCTAAAGCGTTACAACCAGAGCTATCCCCAGAGAGTCAGATTTATAACCGGAACTGACAAAACCCCTGAAGACGCATGGAACAAAGGTCTCCTCCTCTCCAAGGGAGATATTTTGGGATGGTTGGGTTCCGACGATACCTACACTCCCGACGCGCTTCGCACCGTGGTCGAGTTCTTCACACTAAACCCCGACGCATCCTTTGTCTTCGGCATCTGTGACGTCATAGACCAGAATGATCAACTCATGGGTCAGTCGGGGACGGAGGATTTCGTTCTGGAGGAAATGCTCGATTATGGATGTAGGGTCCCTACCTGCTCAGCTTTCTATAAGCGAGA
>JBEKAD010000196.1:0-8260 GCA_050018435.1 Terriglobia bacterium | reverse complement strand
CCGCCGTGGTCATCGCCATAACCGCGGCGATGGTGCTGAGAAAGCGGCTACAATCCGCCCGCCCCGTAGTCAAACAAGCGTAGCGCAGACCTCCGCCGTCGAGGTCTGCGGCTCTTCTCGCGAAAAACCCCAAATCTCCACGGCTCGGATCTCCCCACGGATATGGAAGCGTGAATCTAGGGAAGAACCGCAGACCTCGACGGCGGAGGGCTGCGCTACACTTGCCCTGCGAGCGCCATCTTTGCCGCCACAATTGACCCGAGGTTGGGCATCAAGGGAAAAGCCCACGGACAGAAAGGCACTCTCCGTGGCTCCGCTATCCCCCAAGAATTTCTCTTGATTTCTTTTCTGCTGCGCGCCAAAATATATGTAATGCGGTTCTCCGCAGGTGGACAGCCCGTAAGGGCTGGCGTGAAACAGGCCCCGAGAGGGGCCTTTTCATTTTACAGCCAAACCTTTCCGTAGCCCTGTACCTTCCAAAGCCGTCCGTGGGCGTTGAACTTGCTCTCGACGGCCTTCACGACCTCTTTACCGAATACGTCTCCTGGGTCGGCGATCAGGCCTCTTTCCAGAAGGCACGCTTGCTTGACGGGGTAGGCAATAAGATCCGCCAGTTGCAGCCCCGCGATATTCGCCGCCTTGCGTCTTACTTTGATTTCCTTGCTGGTTAGAACGCGCTGATGATGCTCGTGGCCAAACATCAATGTGCCACTTTCAAAGACACGGCGGTAGGCTTGCATGAGCTGCAAGTCCTCTTCGTTCCCGCGTGACTCGGCCATGACATCTCCTACGGCGTTCTTATACCCCAGCCAGCCGGTGTAGCGGTCCAGCATCGCCGCCAGGCAGTAATGGTAAGGATGGAAGGGGCTGGTATACCTTTCCGAGTGCGCGCGCTTATCGATGACCACGCAGACCACCGTGAAAGTCGCCCTGCCGATGACCTTGAGCAGGCCGGAATCGAACCGCTGACGGGTTTCAGCGCTGCACAATCGACCGAACGCACCTTTACGATTGATAATGTCGGAACGGTGCAGGATGACGGGCTTATCAGGGCGGGGACCAAATATTTCACGCTTGAATCGTTCCAGGTCATCCGCAAAGGCCACGTAGTGGTCCGCGTGCCGGAACCAAACCCCCAGAAGTCCCAGATAACGGTGAGACGGATCATCGAGAAGGTTGTAAGTGTGATCACCCGACTCGTCAATGTACAAGCGATAGCGAACGGGTTGAGGATGTGTCTGCGGCATTGCTAATCTGAGTGGTCAGGGGAAAAGCCCGCGGTCAGGACGGCACTGACCGGCGCTACCCGCTAAGAGGGTGGTTGGCCCTTAGACTCGGGTGCCGATTCCGCCAGCGAGCGGGCAATCTCCTTGGCGATTTTTCGCTCGTCTTCGGGCAGGTTGGCCAATACTGATTCGTCGTGGGTTCTGGCCAGTTCCAAACCGGGTTTGAGGAATTGCAAGCGCGCTCGGAGTTCTTCGGGGTCAGCTTCAAGAAGGACATCAACCAGACGGCTCGCGTCGTCGAGCGACGCAACGCCGGAGGCTGCACGTATCATGTCGAGCCTTGCCTCAAGCCGAGTTTCCAATGGCACGTCGCTAGGTTCGAGTTCGTGAAACCGACGGACCCAAGTAAGGGCCTCAACAACTCTCTCATCCGAAAGAAGCAGGATGACTATGGACCGGAGACCTCGGTGCACAAAGGGCATCATACCGCTTTGAGAGCTTTTAGCGCAGTCTGCGAGTGCCTGTTTGAGGTTTCCCAATTCCACGTGAGCCATACCTCGATAGAAAACGGTTGCGATTCGAACCTCGTCTGGAAGGCCAGAAGTCTTGAGAGAGAGGTTAAAATCCCTTAGGGCTTGATCATACTGGTGATGATGAAAATGTATCTCGCCGCGAAACGCAAGCGCCCTGGCGATCATTTCCGCAGGAGCGTCCTTGAGTTCTACCGCCGAAGTGTAGTCCGCCATTGCCCCCTCGGGGTCGCCTAGTTCGCCTTTGGTGACACCACGGTTGACGAGGGCTTGGGCCGCCTGTTCTGGAGTGGCGCCCTTGAGTTCTACCAGCGCGGTGTAGTCCGCAAGCCCGCCCTGGGGGTCGCCCAACTCGCCTTTTGCGAGGCCCCGGCTGAGGAGGGCCCGGGCCACCTGTTCTGGAGTGGTGCCCCTTAGTTCCACCAGCAAGGTGTAGTCTGCGATCTCGCCTTGGCGGTCGCCCAGTTCGCCTTTGGAAATAGCTCGGTTGAAAAGGGCGTCGGCCACTTGCTCTGCCGGGGCGCCCTTTAGCTCGACGACCGCGGTGAAGTCCGCCATTGCGCCGCGCTGGTCGCCTAATTGGCCTTTGGCGGCACCCCGGTTGACGAGGGCCTGGGCCACCTCCTTTTCCCTAGCGCCCTTTAGTTCAGCCGCTCTGGTACAGTCAGCGATCTCGCCCTCGGAATCTCCCGATTGGCCCTGGAACCGACCCCGGTTGATAAGTGCCCTAACCACGGTTTCTGGCGGAGCGTCCTTTAGCTCCACCACCGCACTGCAGTCCGCGATCGCGCCCGCCGGGTCCCCCAGTTGGTTTTTGGTTACACCCCGGTTGGCGAGGGCCTCGGCCGCGTGTTCCGGCGGAGCGCCCCTTAGCTCCGCCACGGCAGTGTAATCCTTGATCGCGCCCTGTGGATCGCCCAGTTGGTCCTTGATCAGACCCCGGTCCACGAGGGCCGCGGCTACCTCCTTTACAGGAGCGCCCTTTAGCTCTACCACCGCCGTGTAGTCCGCCATCTCGCTCTGCGGATCGCCCAGTTGCGATTTCGCGACGCCGCGCATTCTCAAAACCAGCGCGCGTTGAGCAGCACTTTGGGGAGGTCTCTCCAGAATCTGGTCGAATTGCTCTTTCGCCTCAGCGTATTTCTCACCTGCTGCAAGGCACAGCGCATAGAGCACACGTACTTCGGTATTTTGGGGGTCGTTTACCAGAGCCTCTGAGTAGTTCTTCAGGGCAAATTCGAAGTCGCCCTTCTCCAGTAGGCGGCTGGCCAGTACGGAATATCCCAGAGAGTCGAACTTCGCGCGTGATCTCACCTTGGCACCGCTCAGCTCGGCTAGCAGCCCGGCTGCGGACGGAAAGTCGCGTGTTGTGATGTACGCGTCGGCAATACGCTGCATTTCCCTTATGCGCTCGGTGGGATCGTCAAAGGTCGCTGCGTAGTACTCGGCCTCATACAGGGATTTTCCGGCCATTCCGACGAGGCCGCGGGATTGATACTGATGAAACCGTTCCCAGCGTTCCTGAAATAGGCTTCTCCTTTCTTCCACCGAAAACCAAGCACGAAGAAAGTCTATGAAAAGCTCGATGCGCCGGCGAGCCACCGGCACGTAGCGCATCCGGTACCACACACTGAACATCTGATCCGCGACGCGGTAGGTGGCCTTTTTCCCTTTTCCCCCTCCTTCCAGGGCTACGTATCGGGCGGCCTTGAGCCGTCCTAGTTGTGTGGTGACAACATTCAGTGGCAGGCGCGAGTGCTTGGAGATCTCGGCTGGGGCGGCCGCGCCGTTCAGCCGGAGGAGCGCGTCCAAGGTCTTGCTCTGCTGGCGCGGCATGTCCGCAAGCTCTTGCCGCAGCATCGGCGTAAGCCCGGCCACCGTCTCCCAGAGAGCCTGCACGGGCTCCCCCATCTCCCGTTGGGAGAGTATGTGGTAGAGCATCGTGATGAGTCGCGGATTTCCTCCGGTAAGGACGCAAAGCGTTTGGAGGGTAACCTTGGACCGTCCGAGCCGTTCCAGAAACTCCGCATTGTTATCCGTTTGCCCCAACCGACGTAACATCTCAGCAACTTCTTCCTGGCTCAGTTCCGGCAATTCGACGGGAGAGAAAAAGTGGAAGAACCCTTTGTCGTAGCCGTATATATCCTGGAAGAGCTTCACCGAAGTGGCGATGAGCATCAGGAATCCTTCGGTGCTCAGGCGCTTGCGAAAAGCCCGATACTCACTGTCGGGCTTGCGATGTTTGGCTTCCCCGGTTGCGGTGTTGGGAAAGATATGATCGAAGTTATCGATCAGGAGCACCAGGCGCTTACCGTGGCGATTACAGATGCTGCGCAGCCCGTCCACTAAGAGGGCGGAGCTCTTTTCCTCATCGTTGATTTCCTGGGCCTGGTCCACGACCTCCTGCGCCTCAGCCAACTTCTCGTCCACGGCAAGAGCTTGCAGCACCAGTTGCCACAAATCCCGCTGCTTGTGGACGTAGTACTCCTCTTCGCGGAGCTGAACACAGAACCATTTGGCGGATATTTCAGGGTCTCGGCGGATTCGGTCACGAAGGACCAAGAGGAGGGTCGTCTTGCCGATGCCGCGGGGCCCGGTAAGAATGTAGTGTTGAACCGTAGCGCGGCCTTCTTGCTCTCGAATGGCCGCGAGGAAACGGTCAAGAACCTGCTCCCTGCCGACGAAGGTCGTCTGCCGCTGCTCCGGCGGGAGTTCCCAAGGATCGTAGACGAATCTGGAAATGGGCATCGGTCTCCACTCCTAACGCTTTTTGGCACGGAAGGTTCGGTAGTATCGCTTCCACCAATCTTTCATTGTGCTCAGCAGGTAGTGATACTCGTTAGTTGGAGGGTCCAGGACGACATACCAATCGCTTTCCAGGTCGGCCATAATTTCATCAAACTCAAGAGCGGAAACGCCCTTGCCACGTGCTTGTCGATACGTGTCGTAAAGGCCACTTTGCGATACACGGGCCGCCGAGGCTTGTGCGATGTCCTGCAAAATGGCCACGGCCGCACGCTCTCGGCCTATGCCATAACGCCGCAGGCGTTGGCGGTAGTGCTCAAAATAAGCGCGGCATGTGGGCCCTAAAAGGCGCCTTTGGTAGACTTCATCAATATCCTGCGGGCTTAGCTCCCGATTTCGCAATTTCTCTTCCAGAATGAGCTGAGAAACCAGAAGATGGATAAAGTAGGGGACCGGTGGTGATATCAATTCGAATATGTGTGTGAAAGCTTCAGGGGCAAATGTCAGCTTGTATCTTTCCGCGAGACCCTTGAGCAGCCTTTCCGCCGCCTCTTTGCTGATGGCCTCGACGGGAACGCGGAAACAGTCATTGAGCTTGTCGGAAACCTCTAACCGCCGAAGGATAATGTCGATGCCGGTCGAGCCTCCGAGAATGAAGCGGAAACGCCGCAGACGGTCCTTCTGCTTCATTCGCAGCGAGCGGAACCATTCCAAAAATGCTCGCGCGCCATCGGCTCCGTGCTTTCTCTCGATGTTGTCGATGAACTGCGGAAACTCATCAATGATGAAGATGAGCGTGTCCTTGGCCTTTTCCATCTCCAAAATCAATGCCTTGGCGGTTTCCTTCCACTTATCGTGGATCAGGTCCTTTAGCTCCACTTCGAAGTAGTCCGTCCCCACCTTGTGGATTCGGGAGGTAAGGAAATCCATAAGGTTTGAAGGCAGGCCTTTCGCGGCGCTTAGATAGCTGCGAAGCTTGTCATGCTCAAGGAGCGCGGCGATCAGCTCGGATGCGAATCGGTCGGGATCGTGGACGTCTTCGACGTCAAGATAGACGGGGAGGTATCCCTCACGAGGCCGCTTGAGAATGTGGGCCATAACGCCCGTCTTTCCAAAACGGCGCGGGGCAACGAGGTAGATGTTGTTTCCCGCCAGCAGATCCCAAACACACTGGATGAGGTGTTCACGCCCGAACAGTTCGTCGGGTTCAGGGACCCCGCCGGGAAGGCTTCGAATGGTCATGTGGAGAAACCCCCTATTACCGCGAATTGGTGAAAGTCGACGAGTAGCAACAGACTTGTTGCTTTCATGGACTGACGATAACAACAAATCTGTTGCTTGTCAAGGGGGCATTCGACGGGCAGCCAAGGGCAGCGCCCTTCTGTCCGTGGGCATTTTTCAAGGCCGGGCGGCTGGAGGAACGGGGGGCTGAACACGGTAGGTGGCAGGTGGTAGATGGGAGAGACAGTAGGGGGTAGACGGCGAAGCGGTAGGTAGCAGGTGGCAGGTAGTAGGTGGGAGAGACGGTGGACGGGACACGGGATACGGGGCAGGGGACACGGGGCACGGGAAACGGATTGGGGGTTCGGGGCTGGGGCTCGGTAGGAAGCAGAAGGCGGAGCGCGCGTCGGCTACACATTCCGTCGTGCGTGACGGTCTAAGAAGAGCCGAATAATCTGGGGCGAGGCACGGAAGCCGGTCTGGAGCAATTGCTGGAGGGTGGCGGGGAAATCTTTCACAAGGCCCCGGTCGGCAGCCAGGTAGAGAACGGTGAGAGTGCCTGACGATCATCGTGACCGGAGTTCGCGCTCCCGGCATTCGAGCAAGCGGTCGTTGGTCTTAATTTCCTGGTCGATTTCAGAGGACGTGTAGTTGTAATAGACGCCGCGGTCTCTCAAGAAGACATTGACTTCCAAGCGGGTTTGGAAGCCAAGCATACGGCGTACTTGCGATTCCGTTAATACTCCCGAGCGGTAGCCTTCCAAAGCGAGCGCTTCAAGCGCGTGGCGTGGCAAATCCTTCCACTTGGCCTGCAAGCCCTCAGCGATGTCTTCCGGCAATTCGATAGCAACTTGCATGAGTCCCTCGATTAATACCCCTCGTTTATACCATATTTCGTTCACCGGTGGGGTGCAATGGTACAAAACCGGAATTGGGCGACGCGACACGCCATCCGGATTACGGGATACGGCGATGCTGTGAGCAGGCCTCGGGACAGCACCCTTCTGTCTGTGGGCATTTTTCAAGGCCGGGCGGCGGGAGGAACGGGGCCCAGGGGGCAGTAGTACCTTCGGAGTTGGATTCTGACATTTTCTGGCAGGATATTTTGGGGCACCTTGGTTTCGCCCTGTGTTTACGGGTGCGCAACGCCAATTCAGAATCGCTCCAACTTTCCTGTTTGGTTCCGGCTACGCCGGGTTAGGCAGTGGGCAGTAGGCAGAAGGCAGGTAGACAGGAGCTAGGAGACGGTAGACGGCGAAGCGGTAGGTGGCAGGTGGTAGGTAGTAGGTGGGAAAGACAGTTGCGGTAGGCAGTAGGCGGGAAGCGGGACACGGGAGATGAGACACGCAACCCAGGGATCGGCGAAAAGCGTTGCAAATAAGTTCCCG
This sequence comes from Terriglobia bacterium, assembly GCA_050018435.1. Lineage (GTDB taxonomy): Bacteria > Acidobacteriota > Terriglobia > UBA7540 > UBA7540 > Bog-366. The sequence goes on along the minus strand of JBEKAD010000196.1, from coordinate 1,150 downwards.
TTATGGGAACCTTCGTAAACGCTCTTCATCCGGCACATTCTCACCCATCAGGAATACACGGAAGGAAAGTGGAAACTTTCATGAACATCCAGACTTTGAATCCGGTATCTTACGGCGAGCTCCTGGCCAAGGTGCAGCCTCATCCGATCAAGGACGAACGAGAATACGACCGCCTGGTTGCGGAGGTGGGACGGCTGATGGAGCGCGGGGAAGAAGAGCTTACGGCGGAAGAGGCCTCACTGCTCGAGATGATGGCGATTTTGATTGAGGCCTACGACCGAAAGCATTACCCCCTCGCGCCTTCTCCGGCTCACAAAATGGTGGCATTCCTGCTGGAACAGCGAGGCATGGAACCCCATGATCTTTGGCCCGTATTGGGCTCGAAGAGCCGCGTCTCCGAAATACTGAGCGGGAAGCGCGCCATCAGCAAAGCCCACGCGAAGAAACTCGCGGCCTTCTTTCATGTCCCGATCGACCTCTTGATTTAGATCAGCAGGGCTACGGACAGCGCCCTTCTGTCCGTGGAAATCTTTCAAGGCCGGGCGGGTTGAGGAACGGGGCCCAAAGGGCAGTAGGCAGTGGGCAGTGGGCAGTAAACGGCAGACAGGAGCTAGGGGTCAGGAGACAGGAGCTAGGAGTCAGGAGCCAGGGAGCGCATGGCCGCCTCTGGCCGCAACTAAAGTCGTAGCACGGCCATCCCTTCGGCAAGCTCAGGGCAGGCTCTGGCCATGAACATCACGGGCAGGACCCCGATAGATCGGGGCAAGTTGCCCGTACCACGTCGCGGGTTCGCTCGGCGCGGGACAACTCGGTGCTACCTGCTTCACTCTCAGCGGTTAGGAAGTATGGATAGTCCCTTGGTGGCAATCAGGCGAGCGTCGGAGGTCACCAGGGTAAGGTCGAACACCTTGGCCGTGGCAGCGAGAAAGGCGTCGGCGGGGTCGTGGTGGGACAGGCGGATTCCGCGGGTGGCAAGAGCGACCGCGGTGGTGAGCGGTGCTTCCTGGAGCGGGGCGGCCTTAAGCGCGTGGCCAATCCATTCTTTGACGTCCACATTCAGGACGACGCGGCCTTTCTCAACCAGGATCAGAAGCTCCCAAACGCTGATGGGGGAGAGCCACAGTTCGTTCGCCGGATTTTCCAGCGCCTT
>JBEKAD010000195.1:0-9396 GCA_050018435.1 Terriglobia bacterium | reverse complement strand
CCGCCCTCAACCTCCGCTGTTCCAGGGCGGAAAAATCGCGCTTTCCCGAAGATTTCGTTTTCATGCACGCAGCGTAACACAGGATATGGCATTTGTCACTCTATTTTGCAGAAATCAGTAGAAGCGAACTCCCGATACCTTGCCCTCACGGATCTCATTTTTTCCTGGCTCGAACGTCCCGGTTCGAAGGCGGTCACGTCAACCATCACCATGATGGAATTGCTGGTTCGTCCTTATCGTGAGCTTGACGAATCGCGGGTGGATGAATTCTACGGGTTACTCTCCACGTACCCCAACCTGGATTGGATTGTCCCAGACCTGGAAATTGCGGATCTTGCAGCGCGGATTCGTGTCCGACATCGCTTGCGATTTCCGGATGACGTACAGGCCGCGACCGCCGCACACGCCAAGGCGACTGGATTGATTACCAATGATCCGGTCTTTGAGCGGCTGGAAGCCTTTGAAACGCTGGTGTTGGACCAGATCCTCTAAACACTCCTAGCCTTGGCGGAGTGGCACGGTGTCGCCCGCCATTAAGATTGGCGGACTTTCAGCCGCGGCGACCGGTTCTGCCCGTCGGCTCAATCGAATCCGAGCCTCGCCGGGACTCGCCAAAGGCGCTTGCTGCCTACTGCCTATCCCGACTTGTCGGGACTCGCAAAAAGCGCTCGCTGCCTTCCGAAGTGCGCGGCGGGTTCGAACGCTTTCGCCAGGGCTTTCCCGTAGGCTTCCACGTCGTAGCCTCTCCAGCCTTCCCACAAGGTCCAGGCACGCACGCGATCGTCGATGAGCGAGGAGTCGGCGTCAGTGATGATGAACTCGATATTCTCGCCCGGCCGCAATTTCACGCCGGCGCGGTCCAGTTGCCGGGCGGCGATGGCGGTGGAGCTGTTTTTCTGATAGCTCGCGGGAGCTTTGGTAAGACGCTTGCGAATCACCAGTTCTTCCGCCGGCACGGTGCCGTCGTGGAGCCGCTCCTGATAGCGCTCGTAGACTTCCCGCGCCTCGTGGAGTTTGTCGCAGTAGGTGGAGAAATCCCGCGCCTCGGCCAGAATCGCCAGCACCTCGCGCTGCATTCGGGTGACGAAGGGCGGAGTGTCGTGCCGTCGGCATTCGAGCCCGCGCACCTTGAGTTCGCCTTCATCCGACACGCAGAAAAAGCGGTTGGGCACGGGGATCTCCGCCGATTGCTGGGAAGGCAGGAAGACGGCGAAGCGGTAGACGGCCTCGAGCGCCAGCGGCAGGCCGGTGATCTGCTCGATTTCCTGCGCCAGGCGTTCATAATCCGCGCGCGCGGAATTGCCGATTTTCGATTGCCGATTTTCGATTGAACTCAATTGCCGATGGTCGATGGTTTCAATCGGCAATCGACAATCGTCAATCGGCAATGGGAAGGCTCCTGACTTCTGCACGTAGAGCGAATCCACCAGCGCGTGCAGCACCCGGAAGCCGCGCTGCTCTGCCGCTTCTTTCGCCACCAGCAGTTTCTCCCGCGCCAGGGCATTGATGGCCTCGTGCGCTTCGATTTTGCCGAAGCGGGCGTTCTTGTAACCGGTGTAGCCGAAGCAGCAAACCAGCAGCCACTTCAGCACGTCGCGCCGCTGTTTACAAGCGGAGGGATTAGGGGTTAGGGATTCGGGGTTCGGGGTTCGGGGTTCGGGATTAGGGATTCGGGCATCGGGACTTGGGGCACGGGGCTCGGGGTTCCGGACTTGGGTTTCGGGGCACGGGGTTAGGGACTCGGGTTTCGGGTTTCGGGATGAAAGGTGCGGGTTCTGCGGCAAACCTCCCTTTTCCAATTCCGAATTCCGAATCTCGGATTCCAAATCCCTAACCCCTAACCCCGAATCCCTAACCCCGAGTCCTGAATCCCGCATCATTTCCTTGTACCGTCGCCGCTTGGCGATGAGGCGCTCCACCACCCGGCTGGTGATGCCGCGATGCCGCTGGCACACGCGGTAGCCCAGTTCCGGCACGCGTGGCGCCTGCGGGCAGCACGGGCAGTTGATGGTTTCCGGCGAAATGTTGAACCGCGCCATGATGCTGGGAAACTCGCTCACGAAATCCAACTCCGCCACGTTTTCAAAGAAGCCGAGGCGCGGTGGAAAAACCAATCCGCCGCGGTCCGCCCGCAGCAGCTCGTCAGGGTGCTTCAGGCCTTCCGGCTCGGCCTTTTGCGCGGGAATCAACACGCCGTCCCGCCAAGCCACTTCCATCTGCATGTAAGAGATTCCCGTGCCGGGCGTCGTGCGGCAGGCGTATTGCACCGGCAGTTTCGTCACCCGCACCAGTTCCCACAGGCCTTCCAAGCCGGGGGCTGGGGACTGGAGACTGGGGGCGGGGGATCGAAACTCGAAATTCGAAGCTCGAAATTCGGTATCTGCCTCGCGAGTTTCAATTTTCGATTTTCGAGTTTCGGCTTCACCAGCGCCGGCGGCAAAAGAATTTTGCGTGTCGATGTGCAGCCGCCCGAACAAGGTGGTGGTGCTTTCCTTGAACAGGATGCGCCCATAGCTCATGTAACTGCGCGAACGGGTTCTCTCCACCGGCAGGGCATCGCGGTTCAAGGGCAGGCGGATGTGCAAGCGCTGCGCCTGCCGCAGCAATCCCGGCAGCAGGACGTCATCGCCCCATTCGGTTACCAGCACATCCGGGTCATGTACGCGCAGCAAGCGCTCGAAAACCTGCGCGGTGGGTTCGTCGGAGTCATCGAGCACCTGCCAGTCGTTTTCAACAGCCACCTCGATGGCGCCGTGGCGGCCGTGCTTGGGGTTGACGTCGGAAAGCCCTTCCAGGCGCATCCGCATGGTGCGCACGGGCGGCCGCTCATACTCGGTCAGCCACTCATTGTCGCAGCAAGTGATGGCGTGGATTTCGCCGGGAGGTGTGTTGTAGGGCCGAACGGCGTTCGGCCCAGGGCCAGCGCCGCTGGCCCCTACTTCAATTTCCACCCGCGCCAAAGGGAAAATATTCTTTTCCCAGCAGTACATCGGCGCCAGCATCAGGTCGGAGTCGTACAGAGTCAGGCTGCTGTCAAAGCGGCGGACGAATCGCGCCAGCGGCGCGAACAGCGTGGGGTGATGAGCGGACACTTGCAGGACGCGCAGCAACCGCCGGTCCCAGATGTTCTGCCGCTCCGTGAGCGCACAACTCACCGCCGCGCGGGCGGGGAGCACCTCCGCCAGTCGCGCGAGCTGTCCTTCCGGCCCCTGCACGTAAAAGCAGGGCCGAAAAGAGCCGTCAATCAGCCGGCGGCGCCTCTGGCTCGGCTCGATCAGCCACACGATCATTCCGTCGGCTGACGGATAGAGGTCGAGAATCCATCCACTGAGTCTCAAGGTTTATTCCTAACGCGGCCTCAATTCGGCGCAGCCGGATTTCATGGTCCAACTCCACCGCCACGTGAATGCCGTGCATCGCGTCCACGGGAAAGTGATAGGTGCAAGCCTGCACGTACAGGCGCACACGATTGAACATGGCCTCGAGATGCACCTGCTCTTCCTGCCGAAGCGCGCGGCCAAAGCGCTGCTTCCAGGATTGCAATTCCTGTTCGATCAAGTCGCGAAACGTAGCAACCGTGCGTCCCATGGGAACCTCGTTGCCCCGAAGGGGCATACCGTGAGTAGCCGTGGGTGAAACCCACGGGAAAAGCACCAAACAACGTTAGCGGCCCTGAAGGGGCCGAACTACAGGTCAACCCCGTTGGGGTTGGCGTCAATCGCCCGATTTGCTCTCCGCAGGTTGAAACCTGCAGCTACCCACGGAAGGCCCCTTCGGGGCGTCGGCGATTCCTGACCTTTCCAGAGCCTTGACTGACCGGTAGCTCTTTCCTGCCGCCCGAATAGATGATCCAAATTCATGATTCATAATTTACTATTCACTATTCATGATTTACCATTTGCGGTGCGGCCAAAGCCGCATCCTGCTGTGCCAAACGGAGCCGGCCTTGGTCATCCACCTGAAATTTCCAAAGTTCGCCTGCGGCCGCGCAGGTCTGGGCGAAAAAAAGCTTGCGGCCCGCGGGCGGCTGGAAACCGGAGGCGGAAGAGAAAAGCGCCACCGTCACCGCTGGGTGCTGGGGACTGGGTGCTGGGGACTGGCAATTGTCGATTTTCGATTGCCGATTTTCGATTGAGGGTCGAAACTCGAAATTCGAAACTCGAAATTCGGTCGATGCCTTGCGAGTTTCGATTTTCAAGTTTCGAGCTTCGTTCTGTCCCCATCGGCGGAGGTGCCCCAGCGCCTGCTGGAAGGCCGCGTGGGCGTCGGCATGGCGAACGTCCTCATCGAAGTAAAGCTCCGGGAAGGCCGTGACCATCAGAACCTGGGCGGGGAATTCCGCCAGGAATTGCGGCACCCGGCGGATCAGCTCGGTAAGCTGAAAGCACGTGAACGCCCGCGCCATCATGATCTGTTGGTTGAATTGCGCAAAGGGCATCCCCCGCCGCTCGGCCAAGCGCGCCATCAACCGCGGGTCGGCGCAGTTGGCGCCATCGAGAAACAGAATGCGCTTGCCCTCCAGGGCCAGGCTCGGCATAAAGTAGTGGCTCAGCCGGGGCGCATTGCACTCCCCGTGAAAGACGGCCAGGCCGCACGGCGGCAAGCGCCACGGCTTACTCAAGGCCGCAGCTTTCGCGGTCGGCGAAGTTTGGCCCGTCATGAACATGACTCCCCCGCAAAAGAGGGTAGCGCAGGGCTCGCTCTCCAGCCCTGCGGCTCTTGCGCCCCGCCAAAAAGGCAAGTCAAAAGGCAAAGCGCACAACGCAAAAGGCAAAAGTAAAAGGCCAGGCGGCTTGGACCTTTGCCCTTTGCGCTTTGCCTTTTGACTTGCTCTTCATGCCTTTCAACCTTTGGAGGGAGAACCGCAGGGCCGAACCGTGGGCCCTGCGCTACCTCCCCTAGACATCATCAGTATAGGCGAATAAAAAGCGAAAGACAAGAAGAAAAACAGGTGTCAGGTGCTAGGTGTCAGGTGTCAGGGGCTAGGGGCTAGGTGTTGGATGTTAGGGACCGGGGTCACTGTTATACAGAGCGACATAAGTAGCGCCGCCCTTTAGGGCGGCACATGCCGGGCTAAAGCCCGGCGCTACCGCCGAATCCTGCATCATTTATGTCGCTCTGTATAGCTGTCGGCTGTCAGCCTTCCTGACACCTGACACCCGACACCTGACACCTACTGGGGGTACTTCACCCAAATGGGGCTGGACCACGCCAGGTTGCGGTCCATCTGGGTGACGCGCACGTAGTACCAGCTTTCACCCTTGGGCGGCGCGTTGTCGACGTAGGTGAATTCCGCGCTTTTGCCGTTGGGTGATGTGGTAAAAACAAACTTACCGTCTTTGATGATTTCCACTCGTTCGAGCGTGTCAGTTCCGAACACTTTGACTTTGAGGTGAGGGGCGGCGGGCGCAGCAAAGGCGTCGCCCATCAGGTACGTGTGCCCCTGCGCATCTACGGCCTGGAAATCCACGAGGATGTTGTCCGTGGCGCCGTAGGCGTGGCGTTTGCGCATGCTCTCGACGATGTCGGCGCGGTCCATCGAGGGGGTATAAACCATCGTGTAGGAGCTGTGGGTGGAGACGTGGTCGGAGCTCGACTGGACCCCCAGCTTGTAACCTTTGGCCAGGCCCGTCCAATAAAATCCCGCGGCCTCATATCCTCCGTGGATGTTCACCTGATAATTCGCGCTCTCAGCGCGCGGCGCTCCTTCGTACTCGTAGTTGGCGTGGTAGCCCTGATAGATTTCCACCAGCGGCTCGACCTCGGGGTCGTTATCGCGATAGTCGGAGCCCTGGTTGGTGGCCAGGGAATGCAACATGCAGATGCCCCGGTGCTGTTTCAAATAGGGGTACAGGATGGGGCCGGTGTTGGCCTTGCCATGGTTTTCCGCATCGCCGATGGGAAGCGTGCGAGTGCCACGCTCGGCGAATACCACGTTGCGATGCCCATTGGGATAGCTGACGCTGCGCTCGTATCCGAACAGCGGCGTGTAGAAATCCTTGATGTGGAAGAGATCGATGGCTTTCTCGGTTCGCCACCAGGTGTACTCGTTATCGCCTCCGGCGTTGTGGTCGGAGATGATCCCGGTATCCATCGCGGCTGCATCCATCATGTAGCGGAAATAGTCCTCCACCGAACCGTCGCCCGCGCCGTCGCCGGAAATTTCCGTGTGCCGGTGGAAGTCGCCGCGCAGAATGCGCAGGGAAGTGTCATTCACCGTGAGGCGATAAGCGCGGACGCGGGCGACATCCTCGCGCTCGTTGGGATGCACCGGTGGAGATCCCTCCTGGGGATCCTTGAACTCCTCAAGTTGTGCTGGCGGCGTGGCCTCGCTGGCGAAAGCGGCGGCGTCGATCTCCTGCACACCGGGGCGATGCGGACCCGCGGCGGTGGCGCCGGTCATGGAAGGCTGAAAGCCCGAGGTGGGGCCAAACCGCTTGTTATTGTTCACCCAGGCCATCCAGATTCGCTGCGGCCCCGGACTGATCTGGAAGGTTCCGTCGGGGCGCGAACTGGTTTGCGGGATGGGCATGAGGGTTGTCCAATGGTCGCCTTCATAGCTGGTCAGGAAATTTTCCCATCGTCCATTGGGGGCCCAATGATCGGCACGATCTTCATCCGCGCTGGTGCGAATTCGCAGGGCGGCCCAGATCCGTCCGCGGGCATCGCAGGCCAAGCGCGGCGCTTCGATAAAATGGTTATAGCGCATGGGGATGGCGGCCCGCAGGTCGCCCACCGTTTGCTTCCAGACGCCGTTCTCGAGCACGGCCACGCGCGGGTGGCGGCTGGCGTACAGCGTGGTGCTGCGGGATTGGTCGTCGCGGTTCCAGTCCTTGCCCCAGTTGTCGCCGGACTCGTCCCAGGCCAGCCACACCCGCCCTGTGGGATCAACGGCCACGGAGGCGTGCGCCTGAAATTTCCCCGAGCGCGTGACCTGTTGAATGGGTTCCATCGACCCATCGGCGTTCACCTTGCGCAGGAAGATGTCGTAGTTGCCGGTGCGATAACTGTCCCAGGCGATGTAAAGGTTACCCGCGGAGTCGCCAGCGGCATCCGGCATCCAGGCGCTCGGGCCGCTGATTTCCGTGGGCTTCGACCACTGATTTTCGCGCAAGGTGCTCAGCAGCACGTGCGACTGGCCGTCCTGGTAACCGATCCACACCAGGTGGAGCGCGCCGGTGGGATCGGCGACGAGCCGGTGGAAAATATTCGGGTGATCCGCTGCGGTCAGCTTTCGCCGCTTCGTCCACTTTTGGCCATCAAACGTTCGCGCGTAGAGGTCCCAATCTTCCCCCGTCCTTTCTGACCAGACCACCCAGACTTGTCCTTCGGAATCTTCCGCCACGGCGGTATGAAAGACGTCTCCCTTTTCCTCCGTCAGGCGCACCGGCGCCGACCAGCCCGCCGGCGTTGAGTAGCGCACGTAAACCTGATCGCCGAGGTTTTGGTAAGCCTGCCAAGCTATCCAGACCACGCCCTGGCGCGTGACGCACACCGAGGGATAGTCGTGCTCCTCGGGATTCGCGCCCTGGGGCACGGGGGAAATTTGTTGAGGAGTGGGTGTGCGTTGCACTACCACATCGCCGTCGCGGAAGGAAAGAGCGTGGCCGCCGTCGAGTTCCTGCAATGCGAACCGGAAGTCTCCCTGCACGCTCCGGACCTGGGCGATCGCCGCGGGCGGCGCTTCCACCGTCACCGTCACTCCCGCAGGAACAAAGTTATGGATGGACTCCGTGGTGTCCATAGGGCGAGGGTCCATGGGCTGGTTTTCAAATCGAATGTGTTTGATGTGTACCTTCCAGGTTCCATCGGAGTTCACCGTGTCCTCTTGGAAAAGGCGCCAAGGCATCACGTTCACCACCTTGCCCTGACTCAGCGTCAAGGAACCGGAGTAGTCCTCCAGCCGCTCCTGCCTTTCTCCAAAGACGATGCGCAAGCTGAGCGTCTTGTCGGGCAGCGGGCCCGGCGCTTGCATCGGCGCCGATCGGTCCCGGGGAATTAAAGCAAGGATCGCGCTGAGCGCGATAATGGACAACATGCCGATTCTTCGCATGAGAAGGACCTCCTGATGGGTGACCTGCGTTCCGTTCGCACGGAGATGGTACCACCAAAAGCGTGCCTTTTTGAGCAAGGTCTGAAAGGATTTCACCACAGAGGCACAGACAGAGGCACAGCGCGGCGGAGCCGCAACCAAAAATGAAGGACGCATAATAATGCATGTATTTACTCTGCCGACAACAAATCGTCGCAAGCTGCAACGAATCTCGGGGATAGTACTACAGAGGTCACGGAGAACAGACGCAGATAAGAACTGCGGGCTAACAAGCTAATGAATCGTAAACTTAACCCGCGCCAGCAGAAGTGCGTTTCTCTGTGGTCTCTGTGCGCTCTGTGGTGAGCCTTTTCTTCGCGCACGGAATCATATGGACGAACTTCGGCGCGCATGCTAGAAATCTAAAAGGCAGGATTTAGGATTCAGGATTTAGGATTTAGGTGGTGGGAAGCTCCATTCTGACTTCTGACTTCTGACTCCTGGCTTCTAGTGGAATTCATATGTCCTCGAAACGCATTCTGATCACCAACGACGACGGGATAAACGCTCCGGGCATCAAAGCGCTTGAGCAGAGCCTGGCCCCGGTGGGTGAGGTGACCGTGATCGCTCCGGACCGGGAGATGAGCGCCACCAGCCAAGCGATTACCCTGCATTCGCCCATGCGCGTCCAGCGGATTGACGACCGGCATTATGCCATCGGCGGCACGCCGGCCGATTCGGTGATCCTGGCTCTCTACCACATTCTGCCGCAGCGGCCTGACCTGGTGGTGAGCGGAATCAATCCGGGCGGAAATATAGGTGAAAACGTGGTCTACTCCGGGACCGTGGGGGGGGCGATGGAAGCGGCGGTGCACGGGGTGCCGTCCTTCGCCATATCCCTGGCGTCGCGGCAGGACCTGGATTTTTCCTTCGCCGCCGGTTTCGCGGCGCAACTGGCCACCAAGATTTTGGAAGAGGGCCTGGCGCCGGGAGTGTGCTTGAACGTGAATGTGCCGCGCGGTGAAGTACGCGGTGTGCGCGTGACCCGCCAGAGCCAGAAAATTTCGCAAAATATGGTCCTCGAACAAAAGGACCCACGCGGGCGCCCGCATTATTGGCTCGACGAGACGGTGGAACTGGGTGACGTCGAGCCCGATTCCGATTACGGGGCCATTCTCGCCCGCGAGATTTCCGTGACGCCTCTTCAGGTCGACCGCACGCATTACCCCAGCCTCAACCATATTTCCCGTTGGCTACCGGCCTTGCAGGTGGCGAAGAAGTAGCGGCGGCTTACCTCCTGGTGCTCAATAGTAAAACTGACCCCCTCCGTATTCCGTGGAGGCGCCCAGCACTGAAAACTCGAC
>JBEKAD010000194.1:0-13426 GCA_050018435.1 Terriglobia bacterium | reverse complement strand
CCCAGCGGGCCGGGCCGGGGCACTGCGGCGTGTCCCGCCCGCGGCAGTGCCAGCCAACCCCGGCGCTGCAACTTCAGCAGGGCCACCCGGCAACTGACCTCCTTGAGCTGGCCCCGCGCCGTACGCCAATCCAACCATGCGCACATCCGCCGCGACAAAGCCCCGCGCGACAAACCGGGCTCGCCCTCGACCGTCTGCTGAATGCGCTGGATAAGATCCGAACTGAATTCCTGCCCGCAAATCGTCACCCCGCCAGCTTAAAATATCGACACCCCCTGTGTGCAGCAAAAAATGTGGGACATGCTCAGATATCGGCTATCGGCAGTGTCAGGTGAGAAGATGAACCCACTTGCAAAGGCGATGACAAGTGGCGAGAGACGAGTGACCAGAAATAGCCAAGGGCCGAAGAGGGAAAACCGCGGCGTGCCGCCTCTTCACCATCCGCGCGGTCGCCCACACTTTCCCATAGCGGTTATCGGTTGTGTCAGGTGACCAGATGAGTCCATTTGCTGACTCGGTAATTCGCAAATCTAAAATCGCAAAGAAATAAGAAAGGCTTGGGTCGCGGGGTTGAGTAAATGCTGAATTCTGAATTATGACTCTGAAGCCTGCTCCACACATACTTTGCTTTTCGGTTTTCCTTTGCCGCGTGGCTCAGGATGGGAGCATGGCCGGATTCATGCACCAGGAGTTGGGATGCAACCGGCAGGTGCGCGTCCCGGGATTTCAGATTCCAGATTCCGGATTTCAGAGGCGCGAGGAATTGGATTCGGGAAGCAGGGAACACGAAGGAAGGCCAGGTGCTTTCACTTTTGCCTTTGGCGTTTTACCCTTGGCCTTTTGCCCTTGGCGTTTTGCCCTTGGCGTTTTGCCTTTTGCCCTTGGCCTTTTGGTTTTCTCTTGCCGTTTGGATTTGGGGGCAAGAAGAGTAGACGATAGATGGGCGCCGCAGGGGCGGGCGCGCCCGCCCACGAGGGTTTCCGAGGATTCGTGAGGTTCATCCCATCGGCTCGTGCTTCGGGCGGAGGGAAGAGCCGGCGGCGGGCAGCGATTGGGCTGCCAAACTCGCAAAAAAAAGCGTGGCGCCCTTTAAGGTTTTAGAACGAGTGCCGATAAGGGTCAATGGACTGAGAAACGGTTCCGTCAGTTGGAAAGAAGAACCACCGGCCCCGGGAAGGCTCTCGGCATGGCCCCCGGTTCTGCGGCCCAAGACGGAATCCCAAAACTGAGAGGAGATTTCTCATGGGACTTAGCATCTTGAACAACATTCCTTCCTTGGAAGCGCAGAACCAGTTAGCGATCACCAACAAAAACTTGCAGAACGTCCTGTTCCAATTGTCTTCAGGTTCGAAGATCAATTCCGGCGCGGATGATCCCGCCGGCTTGTCGATTGCGAACGGGTTGCAAGCCAACATTTCGGCTCTCACCCAATCCGCCCAGAACGTCACGGACGGCGTGGGCATGTTACAGACTGCCGACGGCGCCCTGAGCCAAGTAACGACCCTGCTCAACCGCGCCGTCACCCTGGCGACGGAGGGGGGCAACGAGGGGCTTACTACCGCGCAGCAACAAGCCATCCAGAATGAATTCAATTCGATCACGACGGAAATCAACCAAATCGGATCGAACACCACTTACAACAACACCTCGGTATTCACGGGAGCCCTCACCTCGGTGTTCCTCAGTGACGGATCGCAGACCGACGCCGCCGACCCCACGATTTCGGTGACCATCCCCAACCTCTCGGCGCAAGCCCTCGGCCTATCGAGCTATGCCACGGGAACCCTGGACCTGACCGCCAATCCGCAGGCTGGCAATACCGTCCAAATCGGCCAACAGGTTTACACGTTTGTCGCGTCGGGCCAAGCGACGGCGGCGGGCGACGTGGCGCTCGGCACGAACGTGCAGGGTACGTTGCAGAACTTGCAAAATGCCGTCAACGGCACGGGCGACGCAAACCCTGGCACTTACGGGGTCGGTACGTCCGCCAACCAATCCGCCCAGATCACGGCGGTCAACGGCGGCTCGGCCACCGTGCAAGCTCTGGCGGCGGGCGCGGTGGGAAACAATGTTCACATCATCACCAACCTCACGTCCAACGCCGGGACTTCCGGGGCCACCATGACGGGGGCCACAAACCAAACCTATAACAATGCCACCCTGACCTTGAACGCACAACCGGGAACCCTCGGCACGGCCACGGGAAGCGTGACGATGACCGCTCTCCCCGACACCATCACCACGGCCCAGGGAAACATTAACTTTGGCGCCACGCAACCGGTGGCCGGCAATGCCACGGCAACCCTGACCATCCTGACCGCCACACCGGCAGTTGGCGATAAGGTGACTGTTGGCGGGGGGACTTACACGTTTGTGGCGCAGGGTTCCATCGTGGGGGATGCTGGCGCGGGCAGCAACGATATAGCGATCGCCACCGGCGGCAGCCTCCAGGTGAATCTTACCAATACGTTGCAAAACCTGTCGTATGCCGTCAACGGCGCGGGGGGAGTAGCAGGCGTTAATTACTCGACCGGTTCGACTGCGTCCGGAACCGCACTGATCACTGGCATCACCAGTACCGCCAGCAGTGCCTCGGCAACAGTGGCATCGGTCAGTCCTGTAGGCGCTACGGGAGATGCCGTGCCCCTTACTGCGCTTTTCGCGACCCCGGCCAACGTGTCGGCGCCCGGCGGGGGTACCTTGGCGGGTGGCGGGACATCCGACACCATCACCGTCGGCAGTCAGATTTACACGTTTGTCGCGTATGGCACGGCGACTACGGGCAACGAGGTGGCGCTCGGCAACAGCGCCGTCCCGCAGACCGCCGTGAACGAAACTTTGCAAAACTTCGCGGCTGCCGTCAACGGCATCGTGGGGGGAACCGTTAACACTTTCTCGCCCACGGTCTCTGCGAACACAACCGCAACGATGACTTATACCGGCCCCGGCGCGGCCTTAGTGACCGCTATCACTCCAGGCGTGGGAAACGGCGTAGCCGGCGCGACAGGTACCGGAAACAGCACACGCCTTGTTGCCTCGGGCACCATCTCGACCGCGGTGGATCCCACTGGTACTCTGAGCGGGGGCGCGGCAGCCGATACCGTGACCATCGGCGGCCAGACTTACACGTTTGTCGCGGCGGGCACGGCCACTGGTGCCAACGATGTGGCCGAAGGCAACAGCGGCGTCCTGGCTACGGACATTCAGACCACGTTACAACACTTGGCGGGCGCCGTCAACGGTGCTTACACCGGCATGGTGGCAGGCATTAGCACTTGGGGCGCCACTTCCACCCCCGCCGGAACGGCAACGATCAGTGCGATCAGCAGCGGCGTGGCAAGCGTGACCGCCGCGGCTGCGGGCGCGGGAACCAACACGGGAAGCGCCGCGACCGATACCGGAAACTGGATTGGGATTAGCGCGACCAGCCCGCAGAACCTGATCTCGGCCACCGCGATGAGCGGGGGCTCGAACGCGGATACGGTGACCATCGGCAATGTGACTTATACGTTTGTGGCGGCGGGCACGCAGATGACTTCCGGCAACCAGGTGGCGCTCGGCACCGCAACCACCAGCAACGGCGTCACCACCAGCGCCGTTCAGAATACTTTGAACAACTTGATGGCGGCCGTCAACGCCACCACCGCCAGTACGGGAACCCAAACCGCTTTCTTTGTCACCAATCTCCAGGGGACAACCGGGGGAACGATTGCCAGTGACGCCAACGGCGTGGCCAAGATCCAAGCTCTCACTTCCACCGATATCGGCCTTAACGCGGTTTTCGGTGGGGGGAACGCCACGGGAACGTTGGGCAGCTTGACCACCGCCACTCTGAGCGGGGGCGCGGCAGCCGTCGGCAACACGGCAGCCACCAACGCCACGGGAATGATCAACCTTGCGGGCGGCCAACCAGCCATCGGCAATGCCACGTCAACCCTGACGGCGACCGCCAATGTGACTGCAAACGATACCGTGTTGGTCAACAATCAGACTTATACGTTCACGGCGGCGTCCAGCGTGACCAACAACACCGTGATCGTGGGCGCCACCCTACAGCAGTCTTTGCAAAACTTGCAGGATGTCGTCAACGGGGTGGGGGGCGTGGCGGGCGTCAATTACGGGACGGGTACCAATACGGCCGCCACCGGCGAAGTGCTCAGTTCATTCACCACCTCGGGGAACACGGGCACGGCAACCTTCGCAGCTACCGCAATTGGCGTGGGTGGAAACGGCCTTGCCCTTACCTATACTAATACTACCGGCACACCCATCACCTCGAGTGGTGTTTCGGCCGGTGGCTCGGCAACACCCGATTACGTGACCATCGGCGGTTATAACTACACGTTCGTCGCGGCCAACGCGGCGGTGGCGAACAACGAGGTGGCGCTCGGCGTGGCCAGCGGCACCCCCGGCACCCCCACCTATGTCAGCGCCGTTCAGGCTACTTTGAACAATTTGAAGGCGGCCGTAAACAGCACTAACGTCAACAACGGAACCGCGGCCACTTATCATCTGACTGCTGGTAACCTCCAAAACGCCGGCACTGGGGCCAATATCGGTGCGGTCAACGGCGCCCAGGCGGTGGTGACATCCAACTTAGCGGGCGTGGGAAACGGGACAAGTACCGGAAACTCCACGGTCCTCAGCTATACCAGCAACGCGGCCACCACCAACTTCGCGGGCAGTGCGGCCGCGGGGCAAGCAGCCACCCAGTCCAGTGGATTCGTTAACCTGGTCGAGAATCCGGAAAACGGCAATTCGCTGACCATCGGTAATACGACTTACACGTTTGTCAGCAGCGCGCCGACGACTGCCAACCAGGTGTACATCGGCGCCACCGCGAATGGCACTTTGACCAATTTGGAAGCGGCCGTCAACGGCACCGCCGGGGCCGGAAACACTTACGGGACAGGTACGGTCCAAAACCCGTTGGCACAGATCACTGCTGTCAACGGCACCGGGGCGACATTGCAATCTGTCGGGACGGGCATCGCTCAAAACTCCATTGCCCTTAGCGACAGTATCACGAACGGGGCCGCCGGTGGTGTGGTCCCCACTCCCACCACGCTGACCGGGGGCGCGGTAGGCGCCCAGGCAACCGGACCGCTGGCACCGGGTCCGGATCCGTATACGGCACCGGTACGGCCCTCAACGGGTCGGCAACGATCACAAGTGTCAGTGGCGACCAGGCAACCGTGACCGCTACCAATGATGGCACGGCTGGAAACAACACTGTCCTGATGGTCGGCAATGGCAACTCGCTGGGCGGGGGCGGGTCAAGTGTAAGTCTGTCCAGCGCGCCCGATTCGCAAGCTGCACTCACGGTCATTGCGGGCGCCATCTCCACGGTGGCCGCTACCCGGGGCGCGATCGGGTCGAGCATCAATGAGATGAATGCCGCGCTGGATGTCATGAACAACACCTCGCAAAACCTGACATCCTCCATGAGCAGCATCCAGGACGCGAATATTGGGCAGGTGATAGCAAACATGTCCAAGTTCCAGATCCTTGAACAAACGGGCATTGCCGCCTTGGCACAATCCAACACCAGTGAGCAAGCTATCCTGAGGCTGCTCCCGTAATCGCGGTAGGGAAATTCCAGACGGAGGGGGCCATCCCGGCCCCCTCCGCAGTTTTTGGTAGTGGCACGGGCGTCCCGCCGCGAACAAAACGCTCACCACAGAGCGCATAGCGACCACAGAGAAATGTACTTCTGCTTGCGCGAGTAGGGATTACGGTTCTTTAGTTTGTTGCCCCACAGTTTTTATCTGCGTCTGTTCTCCGTGACCTCGGTGGCCTCTGCTCCGAAAATTCCGGACAGGATCCCTCACCCGTCTCGCTCCGCTCGCCACCCTCTCCCCATGGGAGAGGGCGGGGTTCCTCCACGTTTTGCTTCCCTCTCCCTTGGGGAGAGGGTGCCCGACGCAGGAGGGTGGGTGAGGGGTCATTTTCATGCTTCGGGGTGACGCAAAGCGACATGAGCGACTGTGGTGAAATCCTTCTTGGGTTGCGGCCGGGCGTCAAGGCGGCGGCCAACCCTCCTTAGGCTCAAGGAAATTTCCAATTTGCCGATAAGATAGCTGGTCAGAGCTCCACGGGTCGAACCGCGCGCTGCCGAGGCGCAAAAGGAGAAGGGGAATGAGTACCAGTTCCATCAGTTCGCTCCTGTCCAGCTTGGTAGGCAGTTCCAGCGAGTCGCTGAGCCAGCTCCTAGGGGAAACCAGCTCTTCTTCCACTTCTTCCACTTCGAGCGAAAACGCGGCGATCCTGGACGCCGTGGATGCCATCCTGAACTCCGCCACCAACACTTCCGGAAGCGGCATTGACGTGACCTCGACCGTGGACGCGATCCTGGAAATAGACGCTGCCCCGGAGAAGACGTTGGACGCCCGGGTGACCGCGGACAACGCCGTGACTTCCTCGTTGCAAAGCCTCCAAAGCGACATTACCGCTTTCCAGACCAGCCTCCAGGCCCTCACCGATTTCACCGGGGATTTCGGAGGGTTGTCCGTGAGTTCCTCGAACAATGATGTGGTCAGCGCCACGGCGGCGAACGGGACGGCCGCGGGGACACACACGATCACGGTCACCCATCTCGCCACCACTTCCGCGGATTATTCCGCCTCCTTCTCGTCGGCAACCGCCCAACTCCCGACGGGACAGTTGACCCTTCAGGTGGGGGCGAATGCCGCGGTTAGCATCCCCGTGAACAGCGCCCACGGCACCAACACGCTGAGTGGTTTGGCGACTTACATCAACAATCATGATCCGGGTGTCACCGCCTCGGTCATCACGGACAGCTCGGGATCCCGCCTGGCGTTAGAAAGCCAGACCTCCGGTGCGGCGGGCGAGATAACCCTCACTGACAACACCTCCGCGGATTATTCCGCTGACTTCACCTCGGCATCGGCAGCGCTCCCCACCGGTTCGTTTGATCTTCAGGTGGGCGCGAACACGGCGGTGACCATCCCCGTGGACAGCGCCCACAACACGAACACGCTCACGGGACTCGCGTCCTACATCAATCAGAAAAACCTGGGTGTCGCGGCCTCGGTGGTCACGAACGCCTCGGGCGCCAAGCTGGCGCTGGTCCCTCAGAGTTCCGGCTCCGCGGGGGTGATAACCATCTCCAACGACACCACGGGGATGGGTTTCCCCAGCTCCTACAACCCCGCCAGCCCACCGGTGGAAAACGGAATGGGTTTCACCGATGCTCAGGATGGGAGGGATGCCGCCCTTACCGTGGACGGCATCCCTATCGACAGCACCAGCAACACGGTCGAGGGAGTTATTCCGGGTGTGACCCTGACTTTATCCGGAGAGTCGGGCACCCCGGTAACCCTCCAGATTTCTCCCGATTTGACCCCCATTGCCACCGACATCAACAATTTCGTTAGTAGCTGGAACACTTTAATCCAAGCGGTCAATTCGGGCATTCAAGTCAACAGCAGCACGGGTGCGGCCGGCACTTTGACGGGAGATATGTCTGTCGACTTGGTGCAAGAACAGTTGCTGTCAGCCATCAGCTCCGGCATGTCCGGGAACAATGGCGTCGTCAATTTGCGATCGATTGGCATTTTGATGCAGGACGACGGGACGTTATCCGTGGATAGTGCGACGCTGAACGACGCCCTGCAAAATAACTTTTCCGCTGTGCAAAACCTGTTCCAATCCACTTCGGGCGTCGGCAAAGCGATCCAAACGACTCTTACCGCCCTGACCAATCCTACCACCGGCGCCTTGAACGTGGACATGAACGGAATCAGTACGGAAGTGACCGACCTGAATAGTCAGATTAGTGATTTTCAGGCGCAACTCCAGGACACGCAGACGCAACTTACGGCGGAATACTCCACCATCAACACGACGCTCGAGCAACTGCCGGAGATGCTCGCGTCGATTAACAGCCAAATTGATGCGCTCAATCCTACTAATACACAATGATGAGAAACCCTGCCCACACCTATCGTCAATTCTCCGTCCAAGGCGCCACGCCCTTGGGCTTGGTCGTGATGCTTTACGATGGCGCTATCGCCTTCCTGCTGCGGGCGGTAACCGCGATCGAGGCCCACGACATTCCGCAGAAATGCACCCATCTGAATCGCGCGCTGGCGATCATCGCGCAGCTCGAGGGATCCCTGAACTTTGAGCTGGGAGGCGAGGTGGCCCGGACCCTCAAGTCCTTTTACGTGTACGCTCGCACCCAAGCGATGAAAGCCAACGTCGAGAACTCCCCGGAGATGCTCCGCTCGCTGATTGAGAAGTTCGCCAGCGTTCGCGAAGCCTGGTACGAGGCGGAGCACCGGCCGTCAACTTCGCCGTCCACGCCTGCCAGCGGAGGATCCCCTCGGGAAGCTTGGTATGAGGCGCAGCACGGGCAGCAACCTTCCCCGTCAACGCCCGCCAGCGAGGAATCCCCTTACGCGCCTTCGCCCACTCCGGAGCCGGGTTCTTGGCGGATGTCTGGCTAGAGGCCCGTCCGGAAAGGCACTTTTTGGAAAATCGTGCGTCGGAAACAAAGGGCTTATGGTTCGACAAATCGCCAAAAACCTTGTTTCCGGACGGTTCTCTAGGGGAGAAGTCTCAAAAAGGGCCATCCCCGCTAAGGTCGAGTGGTGGCTCATGCTTCCGCCACGGGGAGGACGCCCCCCTTCCGCCGCAGACCCGCGTTATTCCCCTCCGGTTGAGCCTTTACAACCCATTACAACCCATTACTACCCCTTACTACCCTTTCGGCCCACTACGTGGGACGTGCCTCGTCCTGACGCGGGCGGGGGTTCTGAACCCGGTCTTATAGTCCGAATCTGAGTCATCGGCATGGACTGTGATGGCCCGCCCCTTCAGGGCTTGCGTACTCGGGTGACTTGGGGGTTCCCCCCGTCCCGAAAGGGTAGTATGTGATACTGCCCCTTTGGGGCTGGAAGGTGTCCCGGACCTACGGCGCCCTGAGGCTTTCGCAGGGCCACAGACTTCCAGAGAAAACTGGGGGAAGGCAAAAGGAATCCCGCTCTTACCCTTTCCCTCTTGCGCGTTCCCGAAAGCTCTTCCCTCCTCCTGACCGGCCGTCTGCGGATTTTTTGTCCCCCCCCCAAGAAAAACATTCAAGGCGGAAGTCATTCCGCCGATAAGAAGGGGTGTATGAACACGGAATGGCTTTGCATCTGACGCAAGCTGCGTTGGTGGCCACCGCGACCACGCCGGGAAGATTGAAGATGTCAGAGTTGGAAAACAAGGCTCCAATCGCAGTCGAGAGCTGTGAGCTCACCGAGGAGATTCGATCCAGTCCGGGCAATGGCGGTTCGAATCGGGGGGAGAAATTCAGCAATGGGCGACATGGACGACATCGTGAAAGAATTCCTTGTCGAAAGCAACGAGAACCTCGATCAGCTTGACCGGGGCCTGGTAACTCTAGAAAAGGATCCGACGGCCCGCGAGGTTCTTGCCAGTATCTTTCGGACGATCCACACCATCAAGGGCACGAGTGGCTTCCTGGGCTTCCCCCGATTGGAAGCGGTCACGCACGTGGGTGAGAACCTGCTAAGCCAGTTGCGCGACGGTCGACTCCTGTTGAATGCCGAGATGACTTCCGGCCTTCTGGCGTTGGTGGATGTAGTTCGCCAGATCCTTGTAAACATCGAAAGCACCGGTCAAGAACCGCAGGGTGATTTCACTTCCCTCATCGAAACGCTGACCCGTTTGCAAGGCGGCGAGAGGAAAGCGCCTGCTCCTGTTGCAACCGCCCCAGCCTCTCCCCCTGCCGACCTGCCACCCGCGCCCCCCGTCATCGAGGAGCCGAGCCCGGAGCCCAGGATCGCTGACGCCGCCCTCCCCTTGGGAGAAATGCTGGTGCAGTGCGGCCAGGCAGATCCTGAGCAAGTCAGCGAAGCTCTGAAGCTCCAACACGAGGGGGACAACCGCCGTCTCGGCGAAATCCTCGTGGAAAAGGGTGCGGCCAAGCCCGCCGCCGTGCAGGACGCTTTGCAGGTCCAGGCGGAAGCACGCGCTCCTGCCCTTTCCGATAGCAACATCCGTGTCGATGTGAGCTTGCTGGATAAATTGATGAACTTGGTGGGGGAACTGGTACTGGCCCGCAACCAGATCTTGCAGTTTTCCTCGACGCAACAGGATACGAGTTTCCTGAACACCACCCAGAGGTTGAACCTCATCACCACCGAACTGCAAGAAGGCGTCATGAAGACGCGCATGCAGCCCATCGGCAACATCTGGAGCAAGTTCCCCCGCGTGGTGCGCGACTTGGCCACCTCTTGTGGAAAACAGGTCAACATCGAGATGGAGGGCAAGGAGACCGAGCTCGACAAAACCATCATCGAGTCGATCAAAGATCCGCTCACCCACCTCGTCCGCAATGCCGTCGATCACGGCATTGAGATGCCCGAACAGCGCCGGGCCGCCGGGAAATCTCCCGAGGGCCACCTCTTCTTGCGGGCCTTCCACGAGGGAGGGCAGGTCAATATTGAAATCTCCGATGATGGCGCGGGGATCGATCTGGAACGAGTCAAACAGAAGGCCTTGGAAAAGGGCTTGGTCACGCCTGACCAGGCGGCCCGCCTGAGCGACCGGGAGCTGTTGAACCTGCTCTTTCTCCCCGGATTCTCGACCGCCGAGAGAGTCACGAACGTTTCGGGTCGCGGCGTGGGCTTGGACGTAGTGAAAACCAATATCGAGAAAATCGGCGGCACGGTCGATATTCATAATCGTGTCGGTCAAGGAACCACCTTGAAGATCAAGATCCCCCTCACCCTGGCGATTATCCCCGCTCTCATCATCACCAGCGGGGGCGACCGCTACGCGATTCCGCAGGTGAGTCTGTTGGAACTCGTCCGCCTGGAAGGGGAGCAGGCTCGAATAGGGATTGAGAAGATCCACGGTGCGGCGGTCCATCGCTTGCGCGGAAAGCTCCTGCCCTTGGTGAACCTGAACCACGAACTGCGCGTGGAGGAGAGCGTACCCGGATCGGATCAGGGAGCCCCGGAAGGCTCCCTCACGTTTGCGGGAGCAGGTTCGGACACTCAGGCGCTGGACTTTGCTTCGGCTCGCAGCAAGCACCTGCGTTGGAAGTCGAGGTTACGGGATTTCCTGGATGGCAAGAGCACCCTGACCGTGACGGAGGCCGGCTCCCACAAGGAATGCGCTCTGGGAAAGTGGTTGTATTCCTCCGCATTACAGCAGTACGGCAAACTGCCGGAGATGCAGCAGTTGGAGACCCTGCACCAGCAGTTTCACGGGGCAGTTCGAGAAGTAATTTCTTTGAAGAGCTCTGGCGATACCGCTCGCTCGGAGCGGGAGCTCGCGCGGGTGGAATCCCTCTCGGTGCAGATCGTCTCCCTCCTGACCGGGCTCGAACGCCAAATGGCAGAACTCAATGCTGTCAACATTGTCGTTTTGCAGGCGGATGACCGGCATTTTGGCTTGGTCGTCGACGACATCAACGACACGGAAGAAATCGTGGTCAAGCCCCTGGGCAAGCAACTCAAGGGCATTACCACCTTCGCAGGAGCGACCATCATGGGAGATGGTCAGGTGGCCCTCATCTTGGATGTCCTCGGGCTCGCCCAACGGGCCAACGTGGTTTCCGAGGTTCGCGATCGAGGCGTGGGGGAAAAGACCGCAGAAACGCAGTCCCGGCACGACGACGGGGAATCGCTCCTGTTGCTGCGCGGGCCGGATGATGGACGGCTGGCCATGCCCCTCTCCCTCGTGGCGCGCTTGGAAGAGTTCGCCCGTACCGCCGTGGAGAAAGCGGGAGGGCGGCAAGTGGTTCAGTATCGAGGTCAAATCTTGCCTTTAATCCACCTCTCCTCCGCTCTCACGGAGCGCCGCCAACAACCCCGCAATCCGGGCCCGTCGGAGCCGGGAGCAGAAGACGAGAAGATTCAGGTCGTGGTGTACACCGACCAGGGCCAGAGCGTCGGGCTGGTCGTGGACCGCATCCTCGACATCGCCCACGAGGCAGTCAAAATCCAGAAACACACGGGCCGCCAGGGAACTTTGGGCTCCATGGTCGTCCATGGCCGAGTCACAGAACTGCTCGACGTGAAAGGCATCATCCAGACGGCTGACCCAAACTTCTTCCAGGAAGCAGTGGCGGCCTAGCGCTTAGTTGCAGAAGTTAGCGACCTTATTGGTCGGCGGATGGAAGGGCGGGGCTTTAGCCCCGCCGCAGAACTCGGGAGGGATTTAGGGGCTTTAGCCCCTGAAGCGACGTGGCTTCAGGGCCTAAAGGCCCATCCAACCCTCCGCCCTGAGGCGGCGGGGCTAAAGCCCCGCCCTTCCGAGGGCCATGAGGAATATCGCTTATTAATGCGACGACGTACTAGACAGGGGACATGTCATGGCAGGGAAGAAACAGTTCTCGACCTTCGTAGTTGACCGGCTCCTCTTTGGAGTGGAAGTGGAAAAAGTCCAGGAAGTCATTCGCTATCAGGAAATGACCCGCGTGCCTTTGGCGCCTCTGGTAGTGAAAGGCCTCATTAACCTGCGCGGCCAGATTGTCACGGCCGTTGACCTGCGACGGCGGTTGGGCCTGCGGGAACGCGCCGCCAGCGATCTCCCTATGAACGTCGTGGTCCGCCACGAGGACTGTGCGGTAAGCCTCCTCGTAGATGAAATCGGTGATGTCTTGGAAGTTGAGGAGGAGGCCTTCGAGTTGCCCCCAGGGACTCTTTCGGGAGAGGTGCGGGAGCTCATTCGCGGAGTTTACAAATTGAAAGATACGTTACTGATTGCTTTGGATACTGACAAGATGCTGAATCTGGTAACGACTGCCGCAAGAGGCGCCTAACCAGGAAAGCAAATCGAATGGAGGATAGAATGAAGAATGAACCCACTCTGAAGACAAAGAACAGAAGCTTCGATGCGTTGGGTGCCTTCGCGGCTGAAATGAAAGCCATGAGCGATGCACACAACGCCGGGGACATCGATGTGCAAATGCCCGAGGAGAAGTTTGAGGGCATCTACAAGACGATGGCCAAGGGTGTCAATGACATGGTCAATGGCCATATTACCGTGAAGAAAAAGGCGATGGCCTGTGTGGCGGAATTTGCCAAGGGGAACTACGATGCGGAACTCGAAAAGTTCCCGGGTAAGAAGGCCTTCATAAACGAAACCATCGAACCGTTACGCGTGGCAGTCAAAGCATTGATCGCGGAAACCAAGGGGTTGTCGGAGGGGGCGGTGGCAGGCAGGCTGGCGACTCGTGCGGATGCCAGCAAGCACCAGGGCGACTACCGCAAGATCGTGCAAGGGGTGAACGATACCCTGGATGCCGTGATTGGGCCGCTGAACGTTTCAGCCAAGTACGTGGACCAGATCTCCAAGGGCGACATCCCGGCCAAGATCACGGAAACTTACAAGGGCGACTTCAACGAGATCAAGAACAATCTGAACATGTGCATCGATGCGATCA
>JBEKAD010000193.1:0-8369 GCA_050018435.1 Terriglobia bacterium | reverse complement strand
GTCGCGTGAAGAAAGCGGTTGCCGCGAGGACGGCGCGGGAGCTTGCCCATGGTTGAAGAAGTCTTACTGGACACCAATGTAATCTTGCGCCACGCTCTCGGAGATGATCCGTCCCATCGGCGGCAGGCGCTACGGCTTTTTGAGCAGGCGGGTGAGGGCACCCTGCGCTTGCTCGTCCCCAGCCTGGTGATCGCCCAAGTCGTCTGGACATTGGAATCGTTCTACAGGGCCAGCCGGGAATACATCGCGGGCTTGCTCGAGGCCCTCCTCGACACTCCGGGCGTGACGGCGCTTGAGCCGCGGGTGGTTTCGCGGTGTATCGAGATTTACGGCGCCCACAACATCGAAATCGTGGACGCCTATCTTGTCGCGCTGGCCGAGGAAACCAAAACCCCGGTGCTGGCCACATTCAACAAGAAGGACTTCCGCCGTTTCCCACACCTTAAGCTGATTCCCTGAGCAGTAAGCCGGTAGCGTGGAGGTATTCGGCTCCGAGACGAATTCCTCCGCGGATCTTCCCAAATTCGAGCTGCGTTACGATGTTTCTCATCGCGGACACGAAGTGAAAAGCCGCACCGGAACGCAAAATACGCTTACTTGTGCGCTCCTTTCGCCGGCACGCGACCCACCGGCCCACGGGTTCGGGAAAAAGCGTTGTCGTTTCTCCTTCCGATATGGCTATAATAGCCATGACAGGAGGAAACCGCATGCGCAGTGTCAATGTTGCCGAGTTGAAGAACTCCCTGAGTCGGTATCTGACTTACGCCAAACAGGGGGAAGAAATCGTCGTCCGGGACCGCAATCTGCCCGTGGCGAAGCTCGTCCCCCTCTCCGTCGCCGAAACCAGCAAGGAAGAGCTGATTTTAGTCGCGGCGGGCAAATTGCGTTTGCCGCAGGCTCCTTTGGACATTCACAAGTTGCTCAAGATCCGCACCGGCCGCGTTTCCAACAGTCAAGCCATCCAGGCCCTGCTTGACGAACGCGGGGAGGGGAGATGAAACCGCAACCGGCATTTTTCGATGCCAGTGCGCTGGTCCCGCTCTGTGTTCGGGAGGCCACCAGCCGCCAGGCTCAGGCCCACCTGCGACAGAGCCTGCCGGTGGTGTGGTGGGGAACTCCGGTCGAAATCCATAGCGCGGTGGCCCGCCTCCACCGCTTGGCCGTTTTGAGCGATCGCGAACGCAAGGGAGCTCTGGCTCGGCTGGAGCTGTTGAGCCGGGGATGGAGAGAGATCCTGCCGGCGGATTCGGTGCGGGAATTGGCAAGGCAATTGTTGGACATTCATCAGCTTCGAGCTGCCGACAGCTTGCAACTGGCGGCGGCTCTCACCTGGTGTCACCAACAACCCAAGAACCGAAATTTTGTTTCCGGCGATCAGCAGCTATCCCAAGCCGCAGCCTCAGCGGGATTTACTGTCCTTGCGCTTTCCTCTTAGCTCGCGGCGAAGGACCGACGCCAAGAACCAGCGGGGAGGTGTCCTCCAGCCCGTCGGCGGACGGTTCTCGCGACCGACGGATTCCTCCGTGGCTCTTCCCAAATTCGAGCCGCGTTACGATGTTTCTCGTCGCCAACCCGAAGTGAAAGGCCGCACAGGAATCCGTCGGCTGACGGATACCTGTGCGCTAGCCGTTGTCTGTCAGGGTGGCGTATCCCAGGATCCAAGATTCAGTGAGAGCATCGAGAGAATGCATCAAGAGCGCAACTGCTTAATCAAATCGATGTCGTCCGTCACGGCAATTCCGAGCTTATGAAGGAACACCGAAGCGGGCGGTTGGAAGAAATCCCGGTCGGTTGTGCAAATCACGTCCGCTTCGCCGATAACGGCTGTTTGCAAAACAATCAGGTCGTTTACGTCTCGGATGGGCGCTGTAAACACCGGGTTGAGCGGAATTATCTCGGCAGTCTCCCGCAGGAATTCGACGAAATCGTATATCTGCGTTTCCGGCAACCTGTGGATGGCCATCACGCGCGGGTAGCGCAAGACCTTGGCAAGTTCATGAAGCATTTCATTCGAGAGGATTAACGGGTGTTTGGCGGTGATGATGGCGAGTAACAGATGACGAGCCAGCCCATGAGGACTTGCGCCTGCCCGAACGAGGATCGTGGTATCGAGAACAACTCTCACGGGTGGGGAGCGTAATGCGGGCGCGTACTACGCATGCCCTCAGTAATGGCCTGTTCCGCTTCTTCGGCGGAAACCGATCTGCTGTTAGCATCCACTTGCGCAAAATAACACTTAAGCGAGTCGACGATTTCCTGTCGCCGTTGGTCGGAGAGGACCGGGGGCTCGAATGCACGTACACTCACGGCCTCGCCTTCAAGTATTTGGCGTCCGACCAGGCTTTCGACGGCAGCCTTCTGGTCGGGGGAGAGATCCTTTGCCTTGTGTATCATAGATTTCGCCTTACCGCTCTGCGCTCACCTTAAGCTTACGATTTTAGCGCGCCATTGTCACGCGCTATCCATGCAAAAACATCCAAAGTGATCACCCCATAACCGGAATCGCAGAACTTCGTTCTGCGTCAGCCCCCCCTTTCCCTCTCAGGAAAAGGACCGGGAGGGGAAAATAGGTATCCCCTGCGGTTGGGCATTTCCGATTGCCAAACACAATGAGGAGCCTGTGGTGCTCTGGAAAGGGTACCTGACACCCTTTCTCCTGACACCCTTTCTCCACCGGAAACTTGTCGTGCAGCGCACCAGTCTTAGCCAAGCAATGTAGCGTACCCACGCGCCGCCCGCTCATTTCCTGAGGATATGCGGCTCTTTCGAATCAAAATAAATAGAGACAACTATGGATCGCGGAATAAAAAGTGCTTTTTCGTTACCAGGCAACAGAAGATAGAAACCGAGGTCCGTTTCGTCGAGGATGGACGCGCTGACGGTGGTTGATCCGATCCAGAGTGGAGGCTTTTCTAAGCACAATGTAACGGGGACTGGCGCACCACCGCCGTACCTCGCCTCAATTCGTGGATAGATGCCGAGAGGATAAATCAAAATCAATATAAGAGGGATGAGCCATCGGCGCCAATTGAAAACATACCGGATTTTGTCACCGTGGGACCACACTGCGCCGAGCGAAAATGCAACACCCAAAAACCAGACAGCCATCCCGACAACGATCCCAGAATCAAGCCAATAGAGTCCTGCGGCCATGACCCCTGTTGAAAGGCAAGCGAGAAGCCCAACTCTTCCAGGCCACTTCCTGAACTGACTGATTACAACGCGGGATGACTTCACGTGAAAAGCAACCGCGAGAATTACAAAGTTGAACAGCCAATCTGGCCTTGGAGGTAACGGGCCAGAGTCTGGAGTGAATAGGAATAACTTACAGAACAACGCGAGGATGATAGAGCTGTTCAAGCTTATACAAAAGAGTGCCATCCCCCACGTCTCCTGATGCCTAAGTTCCTCAGCGGAAAGGGTCTTTTCGGGCGAGGGCGCTCCGAACTCAGCGTATAGGGCCAAAATGGGGAGGAAAATGAGGCAGAAGAACAGCAGGCCGGCGGCGATGATCTTCGTACGAAGCGGGTTAAACTGCGCGACCCCGAACTTGGACTCGTAAACCGAAAGGATGATAAATCCTGAAGCGTAGATGACGAACAACCCACCACCGGCAAAACGCACAAGGCTTTCGAGTGTAGATGTCAACCTGTCTTCACTCCTACGCGGTGAGGTTTCGACGGCGGGTGTCGATAAAGGACCCGTTGCGGATGTCGGATTTTCGGGAGGGGATGTGTCTTGTTGCGGAAACATTTAACCCCCATACCATTCGCATTCGCATACAAAATAACACAGCAAACAAGGAAGCGCGGACCCGTTTTTGAAGTTCGCACCATTTTGCTGTCATCGGCAGGCAGGCCGCGGACCTACCGAACGGGTCCACGCCGCGCTGTTGTCATATGCTGCTTTTGGATGAATCGACAGCTTCGTAGCGCGGACCTGCCCTTTAGGTCTGCGGCTTTTCCTAGCGGATCGGGACTGCTCAGTTCAAGAATGGCGCGGCAGAGGTACCGGCGGAAGCCCTGCAACTTACACTCGCTGAACTGCTTGAATCCGAAAAACAATTGGCCGAATCGTGTACGTTCGTGGGCAATTTCTCGGGTACCGATGGAGCGATAGTCATAGGCACTGATCTTAAGGTAAAAGGCTTCGGGGCTGAGATACTCCTCGATAGGGCGAAGCGCTCCAAAGTGTACGAGGTCAAGGATCCGATGAGGAAAACAAAAGAGGAGGGAGACAGCGAAAGTTTTGGCATGCGCCATAGATCAGCGATGCGGCTATGTGGAGCAAGCAATGGTTTAGCCGTCTTCGTTGTATCCCAGGATGGACGAGTAACTCTAGTCTGGAATGATAATGGAGACCCTTGCTACAAAAGTGGAATTCAAACGACAAGCGCTAATATGGTGCTGGCTTAAAGGCCATATGCCCCGCACATGAAGGGGGAAATGGTGTCAGGAACCATTTTATTTTGGAGGAAAAAGCGGGTAGCCCGGAGGTAGCGGTAGCGCGGAGGCATCCGTCAGCCGACGGATTCCTCCGCGGTTCTTCCCAAATACGAACGGTGTTCAGATGTTTATTACCGCGGACGCGAGATAAAAAGCCGCACAGGAATCCGTCGGCTGACGGATACCTGTGCGCTACCGGCTCGTTCGGTCGCTACCCACGCGGTCTGCTGGCGATGCGAACACGTCCTGGTTCCACGACCGTGAAACTGTGGGAGAGCCGCGCGCCCAGCTTGGCCACCGCTTCAACGACAGACGGGGGCTTGGCCCGGCGCACCTGACTCGGGAACCTGACCAGGATGACTCCTACTGAGGAGTGCCCGCGCGCGTACACCAATTCGCCGAAATCGGGGTCTTCCGTAAGGAGGATGCGCCGTTCGCCGAACGCGCGCGCCATCACCCGTTCGTCCACTGTGCCTTTGGCAACTTCGGCAATCGCGACGACGTCGTGGCCTGCCTCACGCAGAGCGTGAATTACGGGTCCCGCACAGCTCTCGTCGGCCAGGAAATTCATGCTTTGGGATCAGTGCCCAACCGGAGCGTCCGAGAGCAGCACCACTTCCTCGTGGGCCACGCTCGCGGCGCCGTAGGCGATCGCCGCCAGGATGTCCTCGGGCGCCAGGTGCGGATAATCTTGGAGTAGCTCGCCTTCGGTCGCTCCCTCGGCAAGCTTGTGCAGGATCAACTCGACGGTGATTCGCGTCCCCTGAATCACCGGCTTGCCCATCATCACCGCCGGGTTGATCTGGATTCGATTAGTGGTCATCGCCTTGGCCCCTCACGATCATCCTACCACGTCAGTGAATCGTTCCTCAGCCAGTATTTGCAGGGCGGTCCCATTCATCTGCCCCATGAGCATACACCGCTCATTGGGTCTCGTCCAGCGGGCCGAATCGGGGTTTTCACGGTTTGGTGCTCCCAGTAATCCGACCGGCGCACGTCGATTGCCAACCATTTTCCGCCGGTCGACAACCGTGAGCAAGGTAGCGCGGACCTGCGGTTTAGGTCCGCGGCTTTTCAAACGGAATCGAGCCTTTCATTTTCAAATCCGCGTGCGCCCATCAATGGCCAGGGGTGCGCGATCGTAACCAACCCAATTCGGTCGTACCGAAACGGCAGGCGCCGGCGTCACCCCGCGATAATCTACGCGCCCGCCCCGCGGGCGCACAAGCAAGGTAGCGCGGACCTGTTTTGTAGGTCCGCGGCTTTTCGTTGTGATGGGCGGAAGAGCCGCGGATCAGGGGAGCATCAAGGCCCAGTGTTGGCGATAGGATAAAGTCGATCTACAAGCTTTTGGAATCCTCCCGCAGGAGAATCCGCCTCGCCTTGTTGCCGAAGAATACCAAGGACTGAACCAGTACTCCCTATTCAGGACTCTGGCCTTGGTTGGGGGTTAAAGAATTCGAATCCTGCCTGACCAGCTTCGACCGAGTCAGCCTGACCTACCCAGACTACACGCGACTTGATGAAGCTGGGGGGGTCGGTGCCAAGAAGGAGGCCCACGGGCTGGCCCGGAGCAAGGGTGGCGTTGGATTGCAGTCGCAAGCCAGACCTGGAGAGGTCAACGGTAGTAGTAAGGTGTGCAGCCTCGTCACTCTCGAATACAAGAATTACAGCCATTTGGACACGCTTACGCTCCGACGGGCGCCTATCTGATTGTGGGTTCTCAGGCATGCCTTTAGGATACATGCAGACGCGCGGATAATCAACGGACCTTCTTAGGGTTCGATGACGTGAAGGGAACTTTTCTAGAGACCCTCCGATCCCGGAGCAAGTAGCGTGGACCGGCGGTTTAGGTCCGCGGCTTTTCATGCGGAATCGAGCCTTTCATTCTCAAATCCGCGTGCGCCCATCAATGGCCAGGGGTGCGCGATGGTTACCAAGCCAAATCGGTCGTACTGAAACGGCAGGCGCCGGCGTCACACCGCGATAATCTACGCGCCCACCCCGCGGGGCACAAGGCCGAAAAGCCGCGGCCCTGGCGAAGCAGGTCCGCGCTAGTTGCTTGCGGACGGTCATTTCGGAGCCTCGGATATCAGAACAAGTCCAGGCACGCGCTCGAAATGCGCGAGGTTGTTCGAAACCAGGGGCACGGAGTGGCGCACGGCGAGCGCTGCAATCCATAGATCATTATCCGCCAGGACTCGACCCTGCCTGCGCAGTCCACTTTTCAGGCGTCCGTAGGCGAGCGAAGTTTCGTGGTCAAGCGGAAGGATGAACCCCGCCTCAAGACGTCTCTTTAGTTCGGCCGCTCGTCGTTCTCCCCACCCACGCCAGGGGGAAACGGTGTCAGGGGAAACGGTGTCAGCAGGGGAAACGGTGTCAGGGGAAACGGTGTCAGGTACCCTTTCCTTCCAGGTACCCTTTCCTTCCGTTCGCGTCCTAATTTTAACCCCGCAACAAATTCGCGATTTTTCACCTTTTCAATGCGATTAATGTGACACTAGGGAAACTGTCACGCGGACAGTGTCTTTTCGTCTCCACAAGCCATAAGGTGTTGCACGGATGCTGATGCCTGGCACCCGGAAATACGGTTATTTGCTTCTTCCCCCTGTGGGCCAAGTTCAACCTCGGGCGGCCAAAATCCTTTCTATTCTATGGAGGCTTCGCATGAAGCTAGCAAAGAGTAGTGTGTGCTTGGGGCTCATGGTTCTCACGTTGGGGATGGCGGTGCGCCCCGCCTTCGGGGGTGACGACAAAAATCAAGCCGCCTGGGACAAGCTCAAGAAATTGTCGGCAGGCCAGCAGGTGCAGGTGGTGTTGAAGGGCGCCCAAACCGCCAGCGGGAACTTCCGCAGCGTAACCGACGAGGCGATGGTGGTGAGCACGCCGGCGGGCGATCAAACCTTGAGTCGGCAAAGTATCGTGCGCGTTTCGGCCAAAGGCAAGGGGCACCGCATGAGGAACACCCTGATCGGCGCGGGGGTCGGCGCAGGTGCCATGGCGGCCATCGGTGCGGCCAAGGGAGGATGTGGTCAGGGGGTAAGCTGCATAGGCATCACGCGAGGCGAAGCCATCGGGATCTATACGGGGCTGGGGGCGATCGGGGGCGCCATTGTGGGAGCCATCCTCCCCACCGGCGGTTGGCACGAGGTCTATCGCGCCCGCTAGTGTGCCGTCCCATGTAATTTCTTGCAATGGCATCTCTGGAAAACCGAGGAAAATCGGGACAGGCACGCTATTTCCTATTATCGGCTGATCAAAGGCTGTTACGTCCGGGCGCGATAGATTTCTTCGACGAAGGCGCCGATGTCCTCGTCTGGCGGCACGATGCGGGCGAACGCGTTCGGGTCGAATGGCTTTGCACCACGTTCCCGGGCTAGTTCTTGAATCGTCTTACCCGCGTTGATGCCGGCCTTACGATCGGCGGGAGCGCTGCGCTTGCGATTTCGGCGCCGCGCGGGATGCACTCTTGTCTTCAAATTCGGCCTCCACGGCGATCATACCACACCCCCTGCACGGCCGCTGGCGGATGCTCTAAAACCCTGGAAGCAAGTAGCGCGGACCTGCGGTTTAGGTCCGCGGTTTTTCATCCGGAATCGAGCCTTTCATTTTCAAATTCGCGTGCGCCCATCAATGGCCAGGAGTGCGCGATCGTAACCAACCCAATTCGGTCGTACCGAAACGGCAGGCGCCGGCGTCACCCCGCGATCATCTCCGCGCCCGCCCCGCAGGGCACAATACCGAAAACCTGCGGACCTTGCGAAGCAGGTCCGCGCTTGCTGAATTCTCTCATCCCCTTTGTTGTCCCCATGGATTATTGTGTTATGTAGCCCGAAGGAGGTTTTTGACGAGGCGGTGAAGGGGGTAAGTTTCATGGATGGACGGAACCGAAGTGACGTGGCGCGTGGAGCAGACGTTTCAGTT
>JBEKAD010000192.1:8387-10712 GCA_050018435.1 Terriglobia bacterium | reverse complement strand
CACGGCTCGCCAACACCTCATCATCGACGCCGACGACACTCTGTGGGAGGACTCGTCCTACTTCGAGCAGGCGATCGAGGAATTCATCACCTTTCTCAATCACCCCACGCTTTCGCGCGCGCAGGTGCGTGCCATTCTGGATGAGATTGAACTGGCCAACAGCGGCTTGCATCCCTTCGGCTCGTGGGCCTTTGCGCAGAATCTCGGCGAATGCTATGGCCGTTTGGCGAAAGGCCCCATCGATGCTGCGGACTTGGCGCGCGCCACGGAACTCGGCAGCCGCCTGCTGTACCAGCCGCGCCAGGTCATCGAGGGCGTACCGGAGACGCTGCACTATCTCGCGCCGCGACACGATCTGATTCTCTTCACCAAGGGCCATCCCGTTGAACAGAGCCTGAAATTGAAAACTTCCGGCTTGGCGATTTTCTTCCGCCACATTGAAATCGCTCGGGCGAAAAACCCTAGCGTCTATTCCAGCCTTGCTGCCCGGCTGGGCCTGGACCGCGCGCGAACCTGGATGATCGGCAACGCTCCTCGTTCCGACATTAACCCTGCCCTGGCGGCAGGCCTGAATGCTGTCTACATTCCCCACGCCCAAACCTGGCGGTTGGAGCATGAAGAAATTTCCCAAGGCCCCGGCCGCCTGCTGGTGCTTGGGCGGTTCGCGGAGTTGGTGAGGTACTTTTGAGGGCGAGTCGATAGTTGATAGTCGATAGTTGATAGTTGAAAGAAAAAGCCCATCGCTTTCAACTTTTTCAGCCCTTCAGCTTTCTCGACTCCTCAACTATCAACTTTCGACTATCAACTATCGACTGCGTTCACCCGAGCACGATAGGCTTCTCCCCCGGCGCCAGAATATCGGCGGGCAATCCCATCACTCGCGCCAGGGTCGGCGCGATCTGCTTCAGCGATATGCGCCCGAGATTTTTGCCGGGGGCGATTTCCCGTCCCACTGCGGTGAACATCGCTTCCATGCCCGCGCGAGAGGGGAGGTATCCGTGGGCGCCGCGATCCTTTGCCGAATCGCTCACCAATGGCCCTTCCAGCCGGTCGGAGAAACAAAAACCCG
The DNA here is from genome assembly GCA_050018435.1 of Terriglobia bacterium. Lineage (GTDB taxonomy): Bacteria > Acidobacteriota > Terriglobia > UBA7540 > UBA7540 > Bog-366. The sequence continues at coordinate 9,643 of JBEKAD010000192.1, read as the reverse complement.
GCGCCGCCTCGATCATGAGTTCGGCATCGGGGTCGGCTTCGAGCGCTTCGAGTTGCCGCCGGTCGACAATCTCCTGCACCGCGCCCGTAGCGCGCAGCCGATCCACGGCGGTTGCCAACCGCCGCCGGTCATCGGCGGAAGGTTCCTCCAGCCAGTAAACCGCCAGCGAACCGCCGGCGCTCACGGCGCCCAGCCGCCGCAACGCCACCGAGCCGTCAGCGCCGCGCGCGAAAAGTCCATGCTCGGCGAAAACCACCAGGGGCGCAGCTTCCTTTTCCACCGGCACGAAGCCGTGATCGGAAAGCACAACGATTGTTGTTGCGAGGTCGGAGGAAATGGCGTCGCGAATCTTGCCAATCGCCTGGTCCGCCGATTCCAGGGCCTTGAGGGCCTCTGGCGAGGCGGGGCCGAAAGCGTGCGCCTGCGAATCGTACCAGACGAAATGCACCAGCAGCAGATCCGGCCGATAGTGATTCCACAGGTAGAGGGCCGCTTCGCCGCGTATTTGGTCAGGATCAGCCTTGCCGAGCATCGGCATCAGCACTTGTGCGACTTCCGCGAAGAGTCCGGGAGTCGAGTGCCGCGCGGGTGTTTCATAATCGCGATGCGGGTCGGCTACGGCGGGATTCCAGATTTCCGGAATGTTGTTGTCGATGGCCGCGCCGGCGCTCACCGGCCAACTGAGAGCGGCGATCTTGCGACCGCTGGCGCGCGCCACGTCCCACAACGCCGGCGCCCGCAGCACCGGCGCGAACCAGCACCAGGGCCGGGCTTTTTCCGTGGGATCGAGCGAGGCAAGATGGCTGTAAATGCCATGGGCTCGCGGGGGAAGGCCCGTCACAATTGTGGCGTGCGCAGGGTACGTGGTGGTGGGATAAATGCTCTCCACGGCCTCCGCGCTCGCGCCGGATTTTTCGAGCGCGTGCAGATGGGGCAAGCGGTGGCGCGATTCAGACGCGCGATAGATATCCGACCGCAGGCCATCCACGGAAAGGAGCACGAGTTTTGCGGGTCGAGGGGTTTTAGGGCTCACCAGATCCTGCCGCTTTTGGCCTTATCACGCCGTTGGAAGTTTGAATTGCTTATCGAACAACTTGTGACCAAGGCAGTTCGCCTCGTCGGCTTGTAGCGCCGACCTTCAGGTCGGCAGCTTTTGTTTCCCCATCATGCTGACCCTTCGGCTCGCTCAGGGGAGGCTCTAAAGGTCAGCGCTACAACCTCTCGTTGCGAATCGAGTTAAGGGCCTCTATTTCCGG
>JBEKAD010000192.1:0-8381 GCA_050018435.1 Terriglobia bacterium | reverse complement strand
GGAGCAATCTCGAACTTCACCTTCAGCGTTCCGTCCCCGTTCTGCACATAAGTGAGCCTTTGGCGGGGAGCCTGCATACTCGCGTCGCTGAGAAAAGTCAGTACTTTCCCCTCCTCGCTGAAGGTGGCCGTATAGTGAATGACGTACCCCTCGCTGTCGAAATAAATGGCCCGAATGGGAGTGGTATTAGCATCGCGATAAACGACCAACAGGTCTTCGTGCGCAAAGGCTGGGCGCTGCGGCGTGGCGGGAAATTCGAGGTGGTTCCTCCGCACCAGGATTTTTCCCTGCAACTCGAGCTGGAAGGAAAACGCACCCTTTCCCTCACCGGGCTCGCCGTGACCCTCCGCGGTCCACGTGCCGACCAGGAATTTGTACGGCCCCCAGACATCAGGCGCTTTGGTTTGTTGCGCTCCCGCGAAGGCCGGCAGCAGCAAAAAGCCCAGACAGAGCCGCGTTAGTCGTCTCATCCTTTCTCCTCTCCGCGTCGAGCCGAGACCGCAGGACATTGTTTACCACGTTTCGAGATATCCGGCTACTACCGGGCCAAGCACCCTCCGAAGCGTGCGATGTGCCATAATGATTTCATCCCAAGGCGATGGCGTTCGCCTTCAACCGTCCTTTTATTGGACGGATGACTCCTGGCCGCTCACCAGCGCCAGGAGTTTTTTGTTGGGCACGGGAGGCGTGCGGAAAGCGATGGGAAATTGCGGATTTTTCTTCTGATCGTGTTTGGCTCGGCTGGTACACTGGCCCGTTACGCCTTGCAGGGTCTCATCCAGTTCCACACGGAGTCTACGTTTCCGGCAGGCACACTGGTGGTGAATCTGGAGGGCTGCTTTCTACATGTACTCGGAGCGAATCGAGAACATTCTGCCCAAGCTTGATGAGATGGGGGGGCGGGTTGGTTACACTCGAGAAAGTTCAGGTGATTCTGTACCGGCCCAAGAAACAGAGCCGGGATACGGGACTCGGGATACGGGGTACGGGATAGGTCCTGCCGCGCGGGTACTGGTGTCATTTGCGATATGCGTGCCCTCCCCGGTGCAGTCATTCCCGCGAAGGCGGGAATCCACTGCGCAAACCATTGAAAATGCGCCGCCGACGGAGTGGATTCCCGCCTTCGCGGGAATGACCAGTGTTTCGTAAGGGATTCCATTCCAAATGACACCACTACCGCCGCGCGGCATCAGGGAGGACGGCAGAAATTTGAAATGGCAAATCTCAGATCGTAAGTCTCGTGCCCCGCATTCCGTGTCCCGTATCCCGAGTCCCGTGCCTCACAGCGCGCGGATGTGAATTGACCCACCGCTGGTGTGCAAACGCAATTCTTCTCCCCCCGAGCCGATCGATCCGTGCATGCTGGAGTGGCTGACAGTGCCTACCACGCGCACGGGCAGGTCGCTCGAAACCGAACCGCCGGAAGTTGAGGCGTCAAGATTCAAATTGGCGGAAGGGTCAATCGCCACTTCGATGTGCCCGCCGGAAGTCTCCAGTTCTCCTCCGTGGCGGTTACCAGGGCTGTAGATGGCCCGGATTGACCCGCCGGAAGTCTTGGCCTCCACGTAACCGGAAACACGATTGATGCGAATCCCCCCACCACTGGTGTGGGCCTGGAGGTTTCCATCGAGCGCTTCCACGTCAATCGGCCCTCCGGAGGTTGCCACGTGCGCATCGCCCGTCACCTCACGGAGGCGAATCGGCCCTCCCGAAGTGTGCGCTTCCAGGGTTCCGTTCAATCCGGTAACCTCGATGGGGCCCCCCGACGTTTTCACATCGGCTCCGCCACGCAAGCCGGAAAGGGTGATACTTCCGCCGCCGGTGTGAAGTTCCGTGCGCGTTTCCGTGGGTACTTCGATTTCAAAATGCACGGAAAGGCTGCGCGACCAGCCGGATTCATGCTTACGCCGGGCCGCCACGTGCGCTATTCCCGCGCTGCTGGAGAAACCGAATTCAAGCTCGCTGTTCAAATCATCCCGCTCGGAAGTGATCACGATGTGCGCACCCGATCCCGAAGCGCCGGTCACCGTAACGCTTCCCACTTCCGATTCAAGAATGAACTGGCCCTTGGGCTGAAGCTCCAGATTCTTCTCGATGCGAGACTCCGCCGCGGCCGGCGACGCCATCGCCAAAAGTGATAGGGCGGCCACCATGACTCCCAGAGTTCGATATCTCTTCATTTTCTCCTCCTGCTGAAAACCTCTCATGACTTGTTACGTTAGACGGGCAGTCCGAGTTCCGGATAGCAGGCCTTTTTCAGCCTGAGCCCCGGCAGGGGCTAACCGTGGGTAGCCGCAGGTTTTAACCTGCGGATAGTAGCGCCCACCCGGCCTCCCAATCCGTCAGTCGACGGATTGACCCGAAGTGAAGGTTCGGCCCCGCCAGGGCCGGAAAGCTCTCTCGGTTTCCCTTTCCGTAGGTTTCACCTACGGCTACCCATGGTTTCCCGCTTCGCGGGACGCAGATCAGTGGCTGGAGTGGGAGCGTGAGCGGGGCGCTGAACACCCACGCCCTCACTCCACGCTGCTGTAGACGTACACGCCGCCCATGCGGACGCGAACCTTGATGTCCTGGTCGCCGTGGGAATTCCAATACATGATTTTGCGGCCCCAGCCCGCGCTGTTTTCTCCGTGCAAATCGCTTTGCACGTAGCCCAAGACGGACCGCGCGTTCAACGAGCGCAGGCGGTAGATGGAGGGGACGTTGATTTCCACGTCACCGTAGTTGACGCTGATTTCCTGTTTGCCGACGAGGCCGCTGACGCGCACATCGCCGTCCACGCACTTCATAGTCAAGTTGGCGTCAAAAGGCATATGGATGCGAAAGTTCACCGAAAGCTTCGACTCACCGCGGAATGGCCGCCACAGCCGGCGCGCGGGATAAAGGGTGCGCAACAGAACCTGTTTGTCTTGTCCAGCCAACACCACCTGTACCTGGTCGTAGAGCGGCTGGGCGCGCTTCTCATCCTTTGCCTCCACCACCTTCTCGGCCTCGATTTCCAGGCGCGGCTCGTCCCAGCCTTCCACCTGGACGTTGCCCATGCGCGTGTCGATGGTCAGCGTGCCAAAGGAAAACATGCGCGCGGAATAATGAAAGGTCTTACTGAATTCGTCGGCCCACAAGGAACTGGGAAGGAGCAGCGCGGCACACAACAAGAAGGCCCGGGCTCGAGCCAACGAGCGGAACGCTGACGTTGCGGGAGGAATTCGAATTGGGTTACTGAACTTCATGGCCCCGTCAGGCGGTGCTACCCGCTCATGGACACAGCACCCAAACTAAGAATATTTCTTCCCTCGCCCCTTTGGGGGAGAGGGGGAACCGCAAGGCGGAGGGGGCCCCACGTTTTGCACGTCGTGGGGGTGAGGGGGTCAGCACGACGATGAACCTGCTCAGTAAAATTTGAATGGGGGGCGTAGATTCGACCCCCTCACCCGTCCCGCCCCGGCTGATGAAAACGCCGGATGCGGGCCACCCTCTCCCCCAAGGGGGCGAGGGTTGTAAATTCAAATCCACGCCCCGCTCGGTTGCCACGCTTGCAAGAAGCATTGAAAGCGCGACTTTTCACTTTTGCCTTTTGCGTTTTGCCTTTTGACTTGCATTTGCGGCTCCTCCGCGCTACGCAGTTACTCCGCCCTATTTCCTGCTTCGGCGCAGCTCTACTGTGCGCTGACCTTCGCCTTCCGAAAGGGCTTCGCGGCCACCAGGCCTTCGCCTTCCTTGATCACCAGGATGTGATCGGCGGGCGGATTCTCGATCTTCTGCATTTGCCCGCTGGGCCACCGGACTTCAATGCGGTCGATGGCGGTGCGGTTCCCCAGTCCAAAGTGCAGGCGCAAATCACTCGAGGAAAGATAGCTGCCGCCGCTGCGCACGGTGTCGTATTGAGTTAGGCTGCCGGCGACCACTTTCACCTCTGCGCCGATGCCGTCCCGGTTGCTCTTGGCGCCGATGGTTTTTACGAGAATCGAGTGGTTCGGGTTCTTGCGAAGGCGCCGCAGCAGTTCCGGCGTGCTATTCATGTTGGAGACCAGGATTTCCAGGTCGCCGTCATTGTCGTAATCCGCCGTGGCCAGTCCCCGGCCTACCTTGCGCAGGGCCATCCCCGGTCCTGACTGTAAGCCGACTTCATCAAAATTCCCGTCGCCGCGATTGTGGAACAGCAGGCTCCGCTCCGCGTAGGTGATGCCGGTCTGGTAGCGGTCAATTTGGGGAAAAGTCTGGCCGTTCGCCAGCATGATGTCCTTCCAGCCGTCGTTGTCGTAGTCCAGGAACTTGGCGCCGAAGGTGGTGAAGAGCCAGCCCACACCGGCGAGGCCGGCGCGATAGGTCACATCGGTGAAGGTGCCGTCGTGGTTGTTGTGGTAGAGATTCTTGGTATCGTCGGAGAAGTTGCCCTTCACGAGGTCTCCCCAGCCGTCGTTGTCGTAGTCGGCGAAATCCGTGCCCATGCCCGCCTGCTCCAGCCCCTCGCTACTATAGGCCACTCCGGCCTCGACGCCGACGTCGGCAAAGGTGCCGTCGACGTTGTTGTGGTAAAGGGAGCTGGGGGTGGAATCGTTGGCCACGTAGATGTCCGGTCGCCCGTCGCGGTCGTAGTCGCACCACACCACGCCCAAACCGTAATACTTGCCGGTGTCGATCCCGGCGCGCTCCGTGACATCGGTGAAGGTCCCATCGCCATTGTTGTGGAAGAGAAAATCACGCCCCCCGGGCAGGCCGCGCGGGCCGCAGAAAGTCGCGATTCCACGATAAGTGCAATTCGGCGCGCTGCCCATACCGCCGAGCTTGAGGATGTCCACGTCGAGGTAATCGGCGACGTAAAGATCCAGGTGGCCGTCATTATCATAGTCACCGAAGGCGCAGCCCATACCCCAGCCCCCGCCGCGCACTCCTGCCTTTTCCGTGATGTCGGTGAAAGTTCCATTGCCGTTGTTATGGTAGAGAACGTTCCCGCCGTAGTAGGTCACGTAGAGATCGTCGAAGCCGTCATTGTCGTAATCCCCCACGCAAACGCCCATTCCCCAGCCCGTGTGGTCGAGGCCGGAGCGCGCACTCACGTCGGTGAAGGTGCCGTCGCCATTGTTGTGGTAAAGGCGGGAGCGGGGGCTCGTGCCCTGCTTCCATTGTTCAAACGTCGAGCCATTCACGAGGAAGAGGTCGGGGAAACCATCGTTGTCATAATCGATCCAGGCAATGCCGCCGCCGCCCTTGGCTTCTATGATGTAACGCTTTTCGGGGCCGCCGCTGGTGAGAGAAAAATGAATTCCTGATTTCTCCGCGACCTCAATGAACTGATCGGGCTGTGCGCCCTGGGACCGCGCGGCGGTTCCGGTGTTTCTGCGCCCAGAGGGTGGCGCTCCGCTCGTCCGCACGGGCGCGGGGTCCTGTGCGGCGCGCCCGGTGAACGTCACGAGCGCCAAGCCTGACAGCAAGCCCACGCCGGCGAGGAGCAGGAGGATTTTCGGGAATGAGAACTGACGGTTACGCAGGATCATGCGCATGCAAATCCCCGGCCACGACGATGTATCGGGCGCTTAGAATCAGTACACTTCCTCATGCGTTCCAAGGGTCAAGAGGAGAATGCCCTCAGATCCTTCGTATTCAACAAACTTGAATACGATCCTCAGGTCGTAGCCCGCGCTGCACGCCCAGGATCCCTCCAGTTCACCCTTAAGTTTGTGGGTCTTCAGGCGGGGATGAAAGCAGTCTGCGGCGAGCAATTCCAGGGCTGACTGAAGGTCTTGGGAGGCTAGCGGGTGTTTCTTTATAATTTTCTTTGCGCTGCGAACGAACGCGCTGGAGCGCAGTAAAAGCCGCGTCACGAGAGGATCTCTTTCATGATCTGATCGGGCGTAATGGGCCGGAGAGCGCCACGTTCAAACTCCCTTTGCGCTTCTCGGATGTCGGCCGCAAGCTCGGCACGCCGGCGGTCCGCTAGCCGCCGATTCAGGAGCGCGACCAGGGTTTCCTGCTCCTCCAGCGTTAAGCGATCGGCAGCATCCACAACAACGTGAAATCTCGAAGGGGGTTTAGGGTTCTTCATCGTATCCCCAAGATACCACTTCGTCCTATGGGGAGCAACCCGAGGCAATGGTACACTTTGATGTAGAGGCGGCTTTACGCCGCCATTTGGTCCGTCAGCCGACGGATAAACTCGCCGCTACAACATCAAACTGTAGCACTAGTTCCCGGGACCTTGTTGCGCCGCGAAGATTTCTCCGTGTCCTCTGTGGCAGGAAAAGGTTTCACACAGAGTCCACTGAGCGGCTCTGTGCGCTCTGTGTGAAATCTTTTGAGGCACAGAGGACACGGAGAGACTGGTTTTGGTTGCGGCTCTGCCGCGCTGTACCACTACCCAGCCCGAACGAAGGGCGCCAAATTCTGAAAAGCCTGTCCAATCTACGGCTGTGAACTCGCGCCGGCGATGCCGGAAAGCTGTTTCTCGCGGCGTGAATGCAGTGTGGCGCACACGGCAAATTCGCGCGCCGCCGCTTCCTTATTTCCCATCTGCTGGTAGAGGCGCGCCAAAGCGTAATGAATCTCCACGTTGTCCGGAGTGGATTTCAGCGCTGCCGTGAACTCCGCCTGCGCGTTCGGGAATTGCTTCCGCTCGGTGTAAATCCGGGCCAGGCCGTAATGAGGTTGATAGGCCCGCGGACTCAAGCGGATCGCCTCCTCGAACAGCTTCTCCGCCTCCGGCAATTTCCCATGTTCGAGTTCAATGTTGCCGGCCAGCCAATGGGCAGTGGGGAAATCCGGGTTGACCTGTATCTCCCGGTAGAATTGCTCCAGAGCCGATGGCAGGTTCCCCATACTCTGATACGCGAATCCCAAATGATAGTGCGCCAGCGGCAAGGAGGGATTGAGAGCCAGAGCTTTCTTGAACTGCTCGATGGCGGGCGCGGTCTGGTTCTGGTTGTGGTAGGCGCGGCCCAGCAGCAAGTGCGCCTGCGCATTCCTAGGGTCAAGGTGCAGATAGGATTCGAGCGTCTTCGAGGCGTCGGGATAACGCTTTTCGGCGAGGTCCACCAAGGCCAGGTCAAAATAGTTCTGGGGTTCGCTCGGGTCGTACTCGATGGCGTGCCGGAAGGCTGCGCGTGCATCCTCGTTCATCCCCTTCTTGAAAAGAACTACGCCCAACAGTTGTTGAAGGTGGGAGGACTTCGGGTACTGTCCCACGGCGGTCTGAGCCTTGTCGAGCGCCGCATCCAGGCGGCCAGCCTCAAGCTCAGTGGTCACCTGATCGGCAAGCAAGTCTTCGGATTCCTGCGCGCGCAACGTCCCTGCTGCCCACAAGCAAAGCAAGCAAAGAAACAGCGCGTCGCCTAACCCACGAAGTTTTTGAGGGCACTTCACACTTCGATGTTACGTCTGGGAAAAAGACGGAGTCAATAGTAGCGCCGGCATCTTGCCGGCGTTGGAAAATGCCCCGACAGGTCGGGGCGCCGGCAGAAGAGATTGAAAAAGGCGTTATAATGACGATTCGTCCGGACCGTAATTGTGCGGGTGCCGGGTATTTGGCCGCAGTCGTGGCGATTGAGGCGGTGTCGACAAGAGGTTGGCGGATTCATTTGGAAAAAACAATAAGAAGGCGAAGGCTACCGGACAGCGATTCCGTCAAAGAATTGGCGGGCTTCTGGGATCACCACGACCTTACGGATTTCGAGCACGATCTGGAAGAGGTGCGCGAACCAGTGTTTGTGCGCGCTAAGGGGGCGTCTGTGAGCATCGAACACAACCTGCCGAGGCTCAGCAACTCAAGAAAATCGCGCGCTCCAGGGGCGTCAGGGAAACCACCATTCTAAGGCGATGGATACTGGAACGACTTCACGAGTCTTCCCCCCTCTAACGACCGCCTATCAAAGCCTTGCACGCGCCGCACGCCTCCGCCCCGCCGCACTAACCTCTGGTATACTCGACCACGGTCTCGCAACATGAGCTCCCCAAATGACGCCTTGATTCGCGATATCGTCCGCCGCATTGTAGACACGGTGCAGCCAGAGAAGGTGATTTTGTTCGGCAGTCAAGCTCGGGGTGATGCCCGGCCGAACAGCGATTTTGACGTGCTGGTGATCAAGCAGTCCGATGAGCCGCGATACCGCCGCTCCATTTCCCTTTACGTGGCCCTGGCCGATCTGCCGGTGGAAGTGGAAGTGATGGTCTACACGCCAGAGGAAGTTGAAGAGTGGAGCGAGGTTCCCCAGGCATTTGTAACCACTGCCGTGCGGGAGGGCACGACAATATATGAAAGACGCGGCTGAGCTTTGCCGTGGGCTGCTCCGCAAAGCCAAGAGCGACCGGATCGCTATGGAAGCCTCGCTGGCGGCCCAGTCCTTCGATGCAGCATGTTTTCATGCCCAGCAAATTACTGAAAAGTGCCT
>JBEKAD010000191.1:0-10525 GCA_050018435.1 Terriglobia bacterium | reverse complement strand
ATCTCCCTGGCGCCCCAGGGCCATTCCGAGGGCGATATGCAAGTCGGCGTTTTGAGGATCCAGTTGAATCGCAGCGCGATACTGGTCTTCGGCGTCCACGTATTGCTTGTTCCTTAGGAGTTCCGCTGCTCGCGCGGTGTGTCGCCGGATTTCCGTCTGGCGGGCCAGAAGGGCAGGGTCGACCCTTTCGGGCTTCGTCACTTTGGCGCGCTTGAGCGCCTCGTCGAGTTCGTCGTCGCCGCCGGCGCGGCGGACTTCGCGGACGAATTCATTGGTCGGATCAAAATCGATGCCGCGTTCTTCCACCAGCATGGCGACGCGTTGGTTGGGGACCTCGCCGGCAACCAAGGAGAGAACTTGAACCTGAGTCAGGGGCTTCGTTGCTCCGCCACCCGCCATCTGGGGACGCTTCGCCGTGCGCAAAGCTTGCAGGAATGCCTCGTTGGCGCCTGCCGATAGGAGGCTCTGAAGAAAATCCTCCGTGGGCGCAAAATCAATGCCCCGCTGCGCGACAAGCTTGGCGCCGGTCTCATCCCCAAGGCCATCGCGTACCAAGCCTTGCACTTGTTCCTGGGTGAAGGGCTTTTGCTGCGCTCCTGCGGGCGCGGCAAGAACCAGAGCGAGTATCAGTATCAAGGCAGCTTTTAGCGGTCGGTGGCGCATCTACACCTTCCCAATGCGGAGATGGTACAAACGGATTGCGCCTATTCTAGCACGGGGAATAAAGCCGCAAGCTTTCCTCAAGGCGCGGTGGCCGTTTTGAAGCAATCTGACCCTCCCCCGGCATTGCTTTGAAATTCACTTGATGGGCTTGGGGGTTGTGGGGGTGAGTCCAAAAAGCTTGTGGATTTTGTCAAAAATGCTTCGCTGTTGGCCCTTGATCATGGCGGCGCGGGCCGCGGCATCCAGATCGTGGCGAACGGCTTCGATTTCCACTTTCCGGCGCGCCAGCAATTCTGAGAGGTAATGGGCAATCTCCGGGCGGCCATGCAAGATGTCGTCAAACGCTTTCCGGTCCAAGCGATAGCACTCGGAATCTTCCAGCGCCTTCAGCGAGGCACTGCGAGGTTCGCCCGTGAGCAGCGACATTTCGCCAAAGAAGTCGCCGGCGTGCAGGATGCCGACGGTCTTGTGGATGCCGGCGTCGGTGGAGACAATCACTTCCGCCGACCCTTTGGTGAGGAGGTACAGCCAGTGAGCCTCCGCGCCCTGCCGCGTCATCAATTCCCCCCTCATAAAGGGGGCGAAGCGCAGGCGTTCCGCCAGCACGCGCCGCTCACCATCGTTCATTTCGCGGAAAAGCTCCACCCGAGCAAGGTCCAGGGCGCTGAGCCGCTGCGAAATTTCATGTTCGTGGTGAAGCTTCTCGCGCTCCTGGTCCCTCGGTTCGACAAAAGCCGTCAAAGCGGGAACCGAAAGCGGGATGCCCGCACGCTGGAGGGCGAAGTAAATGCGGCAGCGCACCAGCGAGTCCGTGGGGTCGTCCTTTACCAAGTCGGTTAGCCAGTAGCGGGCCGCATACGAGCAGTAGCTCTCATTGAAATCCATCAAGACGCAGTTGGGTGGAGGGTCCACGGCAGAGCCTTCCACGGGCTCGGTCACCAGGGCATCGGTCACTACGCGCATGACCTCCGTCGGCGGCACACGAAAATCCACATTGAAATAGACCCAACGGCGCTGCTGAATAGGCTTTCCGGAGCGCTGCCCCATCACCATCACCTGCGACTTAATCAGCATGCTGTTGGGGATAATGACGGTATCCCAATTGCGCGTCTCGATGGCGACGTGGCGCCAGGTGATCTCTTTTACCTTGCCCGCCGTTTGCTCGATTTTCACCCAATCGCCCACCGAGAAGCTCTCATCAATTTGCAGGACCAGCCCCCCAAAAATGTTCGAGAGGCTATCTTGCAGCGAAAAAACGATCACTCCGGTCATGACCGCGGAGGTGGCCACGATGCTGGAGAGCGTCACGCCAAATCGCGAGAGTAGCCACAGCGCTGCTGCCGTGTATCCCGCTGCCACGATGACGTCGCGCAGCACTTGGGGCGGGGAAAGGGGAGTGATGCGCAGGACGACGTCGAAGATGATGATGCTACCGAGCTTCACCACCGCAAAGGCCACCAATAAGAGTCCGGCGGCACACCAGCGCGACACGAACATGCACGCGGTGGCGACGCGAGAGGATCGCCAACACCGCCGCCGTTCCTAGAATGACGATGGTGATCTGAAGCAAGTCGTCGCGGTGGGCCGTAAGCTGGAAACTTCGCCAGATGTCAGTCAGCGGATTCGGTTCCAGCCAGAAGGCTGGGAAAACCCAGGTGTTCATGCAACTCCATCCCAAGGCTGTAATTGGTTCTAGATTCTATCCTGAGTCGCGCGGGGAGCCAAGGGGTTTCATCCGTCCGGTGGACACACTAGCGGGGATTTCTCACCACGGGTTTGGAAGGGTGGGACTGAAGAGTGTGTGTGAAAACGTCCCTCTGTGAAAACGTCCCCTGACGCTAGGGTTGCATTACATTCCCATCGGAAGCGGGTGCGAAGCTTTGGAGTGCGGCAGCTTGCTGCCGCTTTCCTCCCCGCGAGCTTGCTCACTCATCCTTGATGGCGGATTTGACCATCGCCAGCACGGAGGGCGGGATCATGGCAGCGGAGATGCCGTGATCTTTTTCGGCGTGCTCCGCGGCGAGCTTCATGAGTTCATCTTCAGTTTCGGCGCGCACTTCTTTGGGGCAGTCCATCCCCAGGTCACGACATCGCAAAACTTTGGCCATGGATGTTTCCTCTCCGGTGAATGAATGGCGGCTATCATACCACCAGCATCCAAAGTGAGGCCGGTGAAAAATCGGTAGTGGGTCAGTTTGATGTTGTAGCGGCGAGTTTATCCGTCAGCCGACGGACCAAATGGCGGCGTAAAGCCGCCGCTACAGCAAACTGACCCGCCACCGAAAAATCCGCTTTGATCGTAGCGGGACAGTTCGGTTTTTGATGTGGCCGTCCACGTGCTCCGATGTGGTGTGGCGCGGTGGCAGGCAACTTTTTGTCTGAAGGGATCGCGGCATGCCTCAAGCGCCGCTACCGCATACAGTGCCACTGCCGCTTTCATTGATTGCTTTTTGTGCCACCCCTGTTATGATATTCAAGCGGTAAGAAAAGGCAAATTAGGCATAAGGTCACCAGTGAAGATTGGCAGGCATCTCGTCAGTTTCGCGTTGGGTGTTGCCGTGGGAGCATGCTTGTATTCACTTCCCAAGCTCCAGTCCCTTTTTCAACTGCCAATGTCGAACGTTCCACCTCAAGTGAGAGCCAACCACCCCGGCGGGTCTCTCCCTGCGCCTTTGATTCAAGGGCCTTTGCTCGCGCAAGGTGCTGCACCGGTGGGGGCGCCCTCCGAAAAACACGTCCATGCGGTGAATCGTAAAGCCGCCGAGCGGCGATCGCGCGTACAGCCCAAGCCCGACACCGTGAAGATTGCCGAACCTGCGGCGATGAAAGAGGTTGCGGTAGTGAATGTCTCTTCGGCGCCGCCGGCTCCGACGACCTTTAAGCCCATCGGCTACGTGGAAAAGGCCGGGGGGCAACTGGAAGCAATTATTCTGCAAGAAAACGAAGTTCAGGTCGTTCATATCGGTGATCTCATCTCGGGCCGGTACCGAGTCACGAAGATTGCTCCTGACTTCCTCGATGCCCTTGATGAGACGCTGGTGCAATCCCCCATGGCTAAACCTAACGGCGCTGAATCCAAGGAGTTGATCGCGAGCGCTGCCCAGCAGCCCTCGACCCCGCCGGTGGCCGTCGCTCAGGCTCAGCCAAAGGTTTTGGCGGTTGCCGCAAGGAGCGATCACCTCGCGAACACGCAAGGCAGGGGAGCGGTTTCGGCGGTGCCGGCGGTTGTTGCTCAGGCTCAGCCAACCACTCCTTCCCGCGTGGTGAGGGAAGATCGAAGCGCGCCCCCTCCTGGTGCTGAACCGGTTGCAAATTCTTTAGGATACGTGCAGAAAGCGGATGGAAAGGTCGAAACCGTCGTGGCGGATGGGGATACGGTTCGCTTGGTCCCGGAGACTCCGACGGTAAGCATGGCTCAAGTTGCTCCTAGCCATTCCCTGGAGGGGGCATCACCTGCCCAGGGATCGACCACACCTGCGGTAGCGGTTTCCGCGACCAGGGAAGCAATGGCTGACAGTCCGGTTCACCCGAGTGGGATTTCGGCTCTTCCTCCGGCTTCGGTGATCCGGCAAGCATCGTACGAAGTTCCAAGCCCTGCTTCCGGTGCTGCCGATGGGTCGGCATCCCGCCGGCTTGGCATGGGTTCGGTTGGCGAAGCGGATGAGACAATGAATGCTGTAAGCGACCCGACAGCATCTATCTTCACGGAGAAGCCCTTTGGGCCAACCTTCACGGAGAACCCCTTTGGGTCAACAGATCGCCCGACCCAACTTCCTATCCTGATGAAACCCCTCGGGTTCGTCGTGAAAGGCGATGGCGAATTCGCCGCGATTCTCTCTGATGAAGACGAAGTCTATATTGTTCGGCAAGGTGACCGTTTCGCCGGACGCTACCGTGCCGTGAGCGTTTCCGCCGACGCCGTGGAAGCTGTGGAAGATCCGCCATGGCAAGCACATCCACCTCCTTTCGCAGCGCCCCCGGCATTCCCGGACTTGCTTTCTGCTTCGACGCAGCGAGGGCCACCTCTACTTTCTGATGGAGCCTGTTTAGATTGCAAACCCAATGAGTTAGGGGAAGTGTCTGCGAAAGGACCTGATGATCCTCCGGCGCAGGTGGTGTCTCCACCACCCTGGAATCGAAAGGATGAGCAAGTGCGCGCCACATCGGCAGAATGGCCCCGGCCAAGATCCACCCCCACTTTGAAGAAGACGGGGAATTTACCGGACCCTGCCACATTTGTTTTCCAAACGCTGGGCTATGTCGAGACCCAGGATGGGGAAATGCGAGCGATCGTGGCAGATGGATCACAGGTGTATTTGGTGAAGCAGGGGGAGACGTTTGCGGACCAGTATCGGGCCACCAGTGTTGATCCGACAATGGTTCTGGCTGTGAAGGTGTCCCCCGGGCAGGATGTAGAAAACTTCCTTTTTGCCCAGGCAGAATCCGGCAGCAAGTCTGCATCCAAGAAACTCGATGGATATTTGCATTTTCCATTGTCAGGGTTGGCAAACGCACAAGCTCTCCACGAGATGGGTGCGTCGGGCATTATGGGTTCCACGGACCTGAGCGCGAATCTGCTCAACCCGTCGCTGACCGGGTTTGACTTGCAGTCACATTTTTTCATGGCCGATAATCCCGACATCGGGTTTTGATTCCGGCCACGGGAGAGACGGATGCTCGACAAAGGAGTCCGGCTAATCGGGGTGTTGGCATTAGTCGCCTCATGCCTAAGCTGCGGAGGCGGTTCCAGCGTCTACAAGCAAGGTCGCAAGGCCGAGTACCGGAAGGATTGGGACACGGCTTTGGTGGACTATGAGAAGGCGAGACAGGCTGACCCCGCTAACTCCTTGTATATCCTCCATGAGAAAAATGCTCGCACGAATGCCAGCCTGTTCCACCTCAGGAACGCTCGCCAAATGTTAAAAGATGGCCGAATGGATGAAGCGGCGGGAGAATTACAAAAGGCCGTCCGCATTGATCCGACCAATGCGGCTGCGGCTCAGGAGCTTGCCATGGTACTGGGCAAGCAGGCGACGACAAAAAAGGAACATACCGAGGCGCTCCAAAAGGCGCTGAAGGCCCGCGAAGAAGAAAACCTACCCGCCACGGTGAAGCTGCAACCCTTCCCCTCAGAACCTCTTGCCCACCTTCGTCTTCCCGCCGCAGACAGCCGAAGGGTCTTCGAGACCCTGGGCAAGCTTGCCGGACTAAACGTCGCTTTCACGCCGGACTTTCGGCCCACTCCGCTCAGCGAAGACCTGAGCGGCGTCAAAATCGAAGATGCGATGACACTTGTAGCGATGCAGACCAAATCGTTTTGGAAGGCGGTCACTCCCAACACGATCCTAATTATCCCCGACAATCCCAACAATCGGCGGGACTACGACGAATCGGTTTTGAAGACGATTTACCTTTCCAACCCCTTGGCGCCTGCCGATCGCACCGCCATTACCACGGCCCTCAAGCAAGTGTTGGGTTTGAGGTATATTGTGGACAATCCCGATGCCAACGCCATCATCATTCGGGATACGCCGGCGAACGTGGCGGCGGCGGAACAGCTCGTGCGGAAATTGGATCGAGCTAAAGCGGAAATTTTGATCGAAATTAATATCGTGGAAGCCGACCGCGACCGAATTCGCGATTTGGGCCTGACGCTGGCCAGCATTAGCTCCACCGGGTCGACTACTCCGGGACTCACGGCAGTGGCGGCCTATGTGCCACCCGTGCCAACCTCTTCTTCCACCTCCACGACGACAGCAGCCTCTGTCGGGGCTGCTGCCATCAACACCTTGACATATAAGAACATTGCAGTACTTCTTCCCGGCATAACTGCCACGGCGGTCTTGAACGATTCCAAAACTCATATTATGCAGAGCCCCCAAGTGCGGGTTACAGACGGCCAGACCGCCAAGTTGCGAATCGGCAGCCGAATCCCTTATGCCACCGGCAGTTTTATGCCTTCCCTGACTGGAACGACCAGTTCGGCCGGGGGTGTTGGCTTGCTGGCCAACACGCAGTTTCAATTTCAGGACGTGGGTGTGAACCTGGAGCTGACCCCCCACTTACTTTCGACCGGAGAGATTGCCGTTCACGCCAAGATTGAGATTTCCTCCCTGGGGGCATCCCTTACCGTGGGCGGGGTCAGTGAGCCTACTTTCGGTCAGCGCATTATTGAGGACGACTTCCGTTTGCAGGAAGGAGAAGTAAATCTGTTGGGAGGCTTGATTCAAAGTACGCTGAACACCACGGTGACAGGGATTCCGGGGTTGGGCGACATCCCCCTGATGCGTTATCTGTTTTCCGAGAACCACAAAGAAGTGAATGACCAAGAGGTGCTTGTCATGCTAACCCCGCGGGTCATTCGCCTTCCCGAACCCGGCATCTCCGAGGGTACAGGCCTCTCGGTGGGCGCCCCCGGCGGGAGTGAGGAACGCCCCGGATTCGAGGGCCCGCGCCCCTTCGAGGTTCCCACCCCCCAGCCCCGACAGCCCTAACCGGGTCTTTTCCACTGGTTTGGGGAGAAATCCGTGCTAATGGCGATGCTGTTCACCTAAGCGATTTTAGGAAGTTTGGATCCGAGCTTCTTCAGCGGTGACCCCCTCACCCCCGGCCCCTCTCCCCCAAGGGGGCGAGGGGAGCGTTGATTTGATTTTCTGGCCCTCGCCCCCTTGGGGGAGAGGGTGGACCGCACCCGGCGCTTTCTCCAGCCGGGGCGGGACGGGTGAGGGGGTCACTCAGGAGCAAATTGAAAAGCAAAACTTCTTAATAGTGAATAGTATTGGGGCTAATGGTGGCCTCGAAGACGATGAAAAGACGCAATCAGTTTTCGGACAAAGCCTTCATGCTGATCGAACTGATCGCGGCGATCACGATTCTGTTGGTGCTGACCACCCTTGCTTTACCGCTAGCGCGCAATACGATCTTGCGAAAGCGGGAGATGATACTCCACGAGGACTTGCGCATGATGCGTGAGGCGATTGATCGGTACAAGTTGGATTCTGACCAAGGCAAGATTCCCATTAAAGTGGATACCTTCGGTTATCCCCCTGACCTCCAGACCTTGGTTGACGGGGTGGTGGTTAAAGGCACGGCCAAGGGAAAGTACAAGTACCTTCGCAAGATTCCCGCGGATCCCATGACGGGGAGCGCGGATTGGGGTCTGCGCGCGATGCAAGACGATCTCGACTCCAAAAGCTGGGGTGGACAGAACGTTTTTGATGTGTACTCGAAGGGTCAAGGAACGGCTTTGGATGGGACACAGTATGGGGATTGGTAGGAAAGAAGTCCGAAGTCCGAGGTCCGAGGTCCGGAGTCGGCATTCGAAACTCGAAACTCGAAACTCGAAATTCGCCCGGGGGATGTCCGAGTTTCGAATTTCGATTTCCGATTTTCGCTCCCTTGAGTTCGGACCCCGGACTCCGGACTCCGGACTCCGGACCTCATCTTGGGGCTTCACCCTGATTGAACTGATGGTGGTGATCGTCCTCATTTTGATCCTCGCTTCTTTCGCCATGCCCATGTATCACATTGCCGTGGTCCATGCCCGCGAAGCCGTGTTACGGGATGACTTGTTTACGATGCGTAAGCTGATCGACGAATTTACCATCGACAAGCAGCGCCCTCCCACTTCCCTTGATGAACTGGTGGACGCGGGGTACCTGCGGGGCGGAATTCCGGTTGACCCTTTTACGGGTTCGAACCAAACTTGGAGGACCGATATCGAAGATGTACCCATCAGTCCAGACCAAGCCGCCGCGGGGATTGTGGACGTGCATAGCGGCGCAGAAGACATTTCCCTCGATGGCACGCCGTACAGCAGTTGGTGAGAAGAGCAGTTGATAGTTGATAGTCGAAAGTTGATAGTCGAAAAAAGTTGAAAGTTGAAAGTCGAAAGTTGATAGTCGAACAAAGTCGACAGTTGATGGTCGAAAAAAGTTGAAAGTTGAAAGTCGATAGTTGATAGTCGAACAAAGTCGAAAGTTGATAGTTAATAGTTGGAATCTGGAATTTGAAATCTGAAGAATTTGAGATGCGAAAGTTGAAGGTTCAGAATAACCGTCAGCCGAGCGCGGCTTTCGTAAGCATTGAACTTTCAACTATGAACTCTCGACTATGGACTATCGACTATGGACTATCGACTATGGACTATCGACTATGGACTATCGACTATGGACTATCGACTATGGACTATCGACTATGGACTATCGACTATGGACTATCGACTATGGACTATCGACTATGAACTATCGACTATGAACTTTCGACTATGAACTTTCGACTATGAACTTTCGACTATGAACTATCGACTATGAACGCTCGACTATGGACTATCGACTATGGACTATCGACTATGAACTCTCGACTATGAACCTTCGACTATGAACTTTCGACTATGAACTATCGACTATGAACTATCGACTATGAACTATCGACTATGAACTATCGACTATCAACTCTTAACCCTTCACGGTGGATTTGACTTCACAATGGCCGAGTTTGTTTGCAAATTAGGGACGGACGCCGGGGGGGTGTTGACCCAGACGGAAGAGGCCCGCTCCGAGGAGGAACTCCGCCAGCGGCTGCGGGCGCAAGGGTTTCTGGTTTTTTCCATACACCCCAAGAACATTTTGAACTTTCATGCGCGGTCGTCGCGTCCGGGAAAAATCCGCCCTGACGATTTCTTGATTTTCAACCAGCAGTTTCTGACCCTTTCCAAATCCGGGTTGCCGTTGCAGAAATCACTCGACCTGCTGGCGCATCAGACCCGAAGCGAAACGCTGCGCTTGGCCATTGAGGCGGTCCGCGACAAAGTACGCTCCGGGGCATTGCTTTCCGAAGCCTTTGAGTCTACGGGCAGCTTTCCCAAGATTTACTGTGCCACCGTCCGCGCGGGAGAGCGAAGCGGGAGTCTGGACCGGGTGTTGGGCCAATATCTGAGTTACCAGAAGCAGACGCGGGGTTTCCGCAAGAAATTCATTTCGGCTTTGATCTACCCCAGCTTTCTGTTGGTTTTCTTGGGCGGCCTGATCGCGTTCGTGATCGAATTCATTGTGCCGCAATTCGCCAAGCTTTATGCCGACATGGACGTGCAATTGCCGAGTCTGACGACCTTCGTTATTTCCTTCGCCATGCAAGCGAAGCACTTCTCCCTGCTCATTGTCCTGGCGGTGGTGGGGGTGGTCTTGTTGGTCAAGATGGCGTCCCGGTCCGAGCGGACCCGCCTGGCCTGGGAGCATCTGAAATTCCGGCTGCCCCTGGTGGGAGGCCTCCTGCTGAAGTTTTCCGTGGCGGAGTTTGCTCGCACCTTGTCAACGCTCTTACAGGGTGGCACCCCTATCGTCGCGGCGCTGGAGACCGCCAAGGAATCGGTAGGCAGCCCGTGGCTGTCCCATGCGATTGCGCAGGCGCAGTCGGAAGTGGCGGGGGGAAAAGCGCTCAGCGCGAGCTTGCGCATGAGTGGCTTCTTCCCCTCCATCGCCCTCGATATGATGGAAGTGGGAGAGACTACCGGCGCCATGTCCACCATGCTGGAAGCGCTGGCGGAGTTCTTTGAAGAGGACGTGAACATCGATCTGGAAACGCGGCTGGCCTTGGTGGGACCGGTGATGATTGCCCTGATTGCCATTGTGGTGGCATTCGTTCTGATCGCGTTTTATCTTCCACTGTTTTCCATGGCGTCCATGGTTCACTGAATTTTAGATTTTGGATTTTAGATTTTGGATTGGGGACTTAAGAATTTTGGTTCCTCCGGGGAATTTATGGGTCGAAGAACGAGCTTCCGATTGTTTTAGGAGAAAAAGGTAGCGCATCCCGTCCCAATCCTGTATGGGTAGTGTGAGGCAAAACCCAACCCAGGATGGGA